>JBOGHU010000019.1:0-20532 GCA_050742255.1 Acidimicrobiales bacterium | reverse complement strand
CGCCTTCGGGTTCCGTTCACCCGACGCCCTCGTGGCCCTGGCCATGCTCGACCTCGGCGGCCTGTGCCCGCCGCTGCCCGGTCGAGCCGCCGCCTGATGCGCCCACGGATAGGGCACAAGAGCCGGTCTTCGACGAGGCGGACCGTCGGGACCCGGACCGGCGCTGTGGGTGGGTGGCCCTGGTGGACGGCAACCGCCACCAAATCGAGCGCATCCAGGCCGAGGCCCAGGCGCGCAGGATCGACATCACCGTCGTGGTCGACTGGGTTCACGTACTGGAGTACTTGTGGTCCGCGGCCTGGAGCTTCTTCGCCGAGGGCGACCCCGCCGCCGAGGACTGGGTGCACGACAAGGCCCTCGACGTGCTCGCGGGCAGGGCGTCCATCGTCGCCGCCGCCATCCGGCGCAAGGCGACCACCCTCGGACTCGACGACGCCGAACGCAAGAACGCGGACGCGTGCGCCGACTACCTGCTCGCCAGTCCGCCTACCTCGACTACCCCGCCGCACTCGCCAACGGCTGGCCGATCGCCACCGGTGTTATCGAGGGAGCGTGCCGCCACATCGTCAAGGACCGCATGGACATCACCGGCGCCCGGTGGGGACTCGAAGGGGCCGAAACCATCCTCAAGCTGCGAGCGCTACGCGCCAACAGCGACTGCTCGCCCTACTGGCAGTTCCACCTGGCCCAAGAACGCAGCCGAGCCCACGAGTCCCGCTACCTCAGCGGCGTCGTTCCCCGGGCCGCCTGAACGTCCCTCCGAAGGAGCCGCACCCCAAACAAATAGCTGACTACCTCCGACCCTGCCCGCCACGCCACCACACGTCAGGCCGCGCCGGCACCCCTGATCGACCGGTCGAGGAGCGCCACCGGGTGGTAGATGGGCAGCGGTCGCCCCCGCTGGCGGAGATGGGCCGCGATCTGCAGCGTGCACCCCGGGTTGCCCGACGCGATCGCGTCCGCTCCGGTGGCCAGCAGGTTCTCGGCCTTGCGCCGCCCGAGGTCCCTTCCCGCGTCGGGGTGGAGAAGGTTGTAGATGCCGGCGGAGCCGCAGCAGATCTCCCATTCCGACGGCTCGATCAACTCCAGCTCCGGGATGCTCGCCAGCAGCGTGCGGGGCTCCGACCTGACCTTCTGGGCATGGGCAAGGTGGCAGGCGTCGTGGTAGGCGACCTTCAGCGGGACGGGATGGCGGGAGGCGACGGGGTCCGACTCGACGAGCAGCTGCGACACGTCGAGCACCTTCCCGGAGAACCGTTCGGCGCGCTCCGCCCAGGCCTCGTCTTCCGACAGCAGGTGCCCGTAGTCCTTCATCGAGGAGCCACACCCGGCGGCGTTGACCACCACGTAGTCGCACCCCTCGAACGCCTCGATCGTCTTCCTGGCCAGCTCGAGCGCCTCGGGCTCGCACCCCGAGTGCAGCATCAGCGCTCCGCAGCAGCGCACGTCGCTCGGAGCAAAGACCTCGAACCCCTCGGCGGCGAGGACGCGCGCCGTCGCCGCGTTCACCTGGTGGAAGAACACCCGCTGCACGCACCCGAGGAGCATCCCCACGCGCGCCCGGCGAGTGCCTCGAGCGGGGATGAGCTCCGGAAGGCGGGCCACCGCCGCCCTGAGGCTCACGTCGGGGAGGAGCGAGTGCAGGGCCCGGAGCCTGGGGAAGCGCTCGAGGCGCTCGCCGAGCGCCCGGGTCAGCCCGATCCGCCGCGCCGCGACCAACGCCGGCACCAGGGCCCGCAGGCGCCCGGGGTGGGTGAAGGTCTCGAAGGCGAACCTCCTGAACGCTCGGTCACGAAGCGGGCGGGTGTAGTTGCGCTCGACCTGGGGCCTGGTGGCCTCGATCAGCTTGTCGTACTGCACCCCGGAAGGGCAGGCGGTGACGCACGCCATGCACCCGAGGCAGCGGTCCCAGTGGGTGACCATTGCCTCCGACAGCTCGCCCGCCTCTTCGAGGGCCACGTTCATCAACACGATGCGGCCTCGCGGCGAGTCCATCTCCTCGTTCCACAGCACGTAGGTGGGGCAGGTCGGCAAGCAGAAGCCGCAGTGCACGCAGACGTCCACCAGGTCCTTGGAGGGTGGCCGCTGCGTGTCGAACGCCCCTGCCTCGGCCATCAGATCCCTCCCACGAAGATCCCTGGGTTGCACACGGCGGGGGGATCGAAACGGGCCTTGATCCTTCGCATCAGCGGCACGGCGTCCTCCCCCCACACCTCGACCTTCTCCCTGACCTCGGCGGGCGCGTCGAGCACCACACAGGGAAACGGATCGAGGCGCCGGCGCACCTCCTCGATGCTCGAAACCAGCTCGCTGGCGTGCCCCTCGGCAAGGGCCATCCAGGACAGACCGAGCCCGGCCCGCCCCACCACGGACGCACCCACCTCCTGGGCCGACCGCAACACCCGCGGCAGCGCCGATGCCAGCCCCGACACGCGCACGACGGCGCCGTGGGCCGAGCGCTGCCGCTCCCGCTGCCGTGCCCAGAGCTCGTCGTCGTCCCCCGCCAGCCGCGCCTCGAGGCCCGCCTGCTCCATCAGCCTCACCACCCCTCCCGCCGCCGCCTCCGGAGCGGCTCCGGCGAAGCGGGCCATGACCTCTCCGTGCCCCTCGCCCCACGCGACGTCGAGGCACTCCGGCCCGAAGGCGGAACGGGCGATGGTCGACGCCGCCCTCCCGAGCGCGTCCGGCTCATCGGAGCCTCCCACCGCCGTCAGCGTGGCGCGAGGCCGGGGATGCAGTCGCATCACGACCTCGACGATGAGGCCGAGCGTCCCGAACGAGCCGGTGAAGAGCTTGGCCAGGTCGTAGCCAGCCACGTTCTTGATGACCTTGCCTCCCGCTCGGGCGACGGTTCCGTCGGACAGCGCCACGGTGATGCCGAGGATCAAGTCGCGTGGTGCGCCGTAGCGGTGGCGCAAGGGACCAGAGTCGCCGGTGGCGACCACACCCCCGATCGTGGCCCGATCACCTTCACCGAGGGGAGGATCGAGCGCGACCATCTGGTTGGCCCCCGCCAGGGCCTCCTGGGCGGGGGCCAGGGGCACGCCGGCCTGGAGCACGGCGGTGAGATCGCCCTCGTTGTGCTCGACCACCTCGTCCAGCCGCTCGGTCGACACCTCGAGCTGTGCCGGCTCCATCGGGCGGCCCCACCAGAGCTTCGTCCCTCCACCTCGTACCCGCACCCGCAGCTCCTCGGCACCAGCCGCCCGCATCGCCTCGCCCGCTTCTTGGGCCGACGACGGTGCCGCACGGCGGAACCCGGGAGCCACGGTCAGAAGCGCTCGGCCACGCCCGCCTGCTCAAGCGGATGCTTGCGGTACGGGCCCGGGACCTCGCCGCACAGCCTCGGGGTGGGCATGACCTTGCCGGGGTTCGCCAGCTGTTCGGGATCGAAGGCGCAGCGCAACCGCTGGAACGCCTCGAGGTCCTGCTCGGAGAACATGGCGGCCATGTGCTGCTTCTTGTCCAGCCCTACGCCGTGCTCCCCGGTGATCGAGCCACCGGCCTCCACGCACGCCACGACGATCTGCCCGGAGAGCTCCTCGGCCTTCTCCGACTCCCCCGGGTTCCTGGCGTCGTAGCACACGAGGGGATGGAGGTTGCCGTCCCCGGCGTGGAAGACGTTCGCCACCTTGAACCCGTACTCGTCGGAGAGCTGCTCGATCCGCTTGAGGACCTCGGCGAGGCGGGTGCGGGGGATGACGCCGTCCTGCACGTAGTAGTACGGGGACAGGTAGCCCATGGCGGCGAAGGCGGCCTTGCGCGCCTTCCAGATCAACGCCCGCTCCTCCTCGTTCTCGGCGACCCGAGTGGCGGTGGCGCCGTTTCGCTCGTAGATCGCCATGACGTCGTCGAAGCGGGCGTCGCACTCGGCCTGGGTCCCATCGAGCTCGACGATGAGGGCGGCGCCGACGTCGAGGGGGTATCCCGCGTGGGTCCAGCTCTCGGTCGCCTCGATGGTCAGCTTGTCCATGATCTCGATCGCCGCCGGGACGATCCCCGCGGCCACGAGGTCGGTGACCGCCTGGCCCGCCCGCTCGGTGGTCTCGAAGTAGCCGACCATGGTCGTGTGGGCCTCAGCCAGGGGAACTACCCGCAGTGTGATCCTGGTCGCGATGCCGAGCGTGCCCTCGGAGCCGACGAAGGCGCCCACGAGGTCGTAGCCGGGCCGGTCGAGCTCCTTGCCTCCGAGGGTCACGAAGTCTCCGTCGGGGAGCACGATCTCCAGCCCCGTCACGTAGTTGGTGGTGAAGCCGTACTTGAAGCAGTGGAGGCCGCCCGAGTTCTCGGCCACGTTCCCGCCGATGGTCGACACGATCTGGCTCGAGGGGTCCGGGGGGTAGAAGTGGGTCGGCGCCACTGCTCTCGAGATCGTGGCGTTGGTGACGCAGGGCTCCACGACGACGCGTTGGTTGTCGAGATCGACCTCGAGAAGGCGGTTGAGGCGGGTGAGCACGATGAGAACGCCGTCCTCGACGGGAACGGCGCCGCCGGAGAGCCCCGTACCGGCCCCCCGCGCCACCCACGCGACCTTCGCCTCGTGACAGGCGCGGACGATGTCGCCCACCTCGTCGGCAGAGCCGGGAAGCACGGCGACCGCTGGAGGTGTCCGGTAGTGCCTCAGGCCGTCGGACTCGTAGGTTCGCAGCTGGTGCGTGTCGGTCAGGACGTGCTCGTGCCCGGTGATGTGCCGGAACCTCTCGACCAGCCCGGCGTCGATCACATCGACCGTCGCAATCCTCATCCAGCATCCATTATGCCGTTGATCCCACCGGCCATCCAGGAGCACGAGGTGTCGCGAAGTTCGGAAGTCGCCGTCATCGGCGCCGGCATCGTCGGCCTCTCCACCGCGTACAGCCTCCTGGAGCGGGGGGTTGCCGTCGCGGTGTACGAGCGGGGCGTGCCGGGGAACGGCCAGTCCGGGGGGGAGTCACGCATCTTCCGCCACGCCCACGACGCA
Source organism: Acidimicrobiales bacterium (assembly GCA_050742255.1). Classification (GTDB taxonomy): domain Bacteria; phylum Actinomycetota; class Acidimicrobiia; order Acidimicrobiales; family CADCSY01; genus JBOGHU01. The sequence continues at coordinate 15,572 of JBOGHU010000019.1, read as the reverse complement.
CGCCTCGTGGCCATGGCGTGCCGGAGCCGCGCCATCTGGCGGGAGTGGGAGAGGTCTCCGACGGCGTGGTCGCCCTCGGGCCCAGGGCGGAGAGCCGGTTGCGGGTGCTCCAGCGAGTGGGCGGCGTGGCGGCCCTTCCATCGACCCCGCCGAGCTGTCCGAGCGGCTGCCGCTCCTCGCCGCTTACTCGGGCCCGGCCGTCCTCGACGAGGCCGGGGGATCGATCGCACGCGGACCGCGATCGAGGCGCTGACCGGCCGGCTCGGTACCTCGCTCGTCCCCGACGAGGTCATCTCGGTCCGCTCGATCGCTCCCGGGAGGGTCGAGGTGTGCGCCGGGGGCGCCTGTGGCGAGCACTCCAGCGTCGTGGTGTGCGCTGGACGGGCCACCGCGCAGCTGGCCCGCGGCGTGGGGGCTCTCGCTCCCGGTCAGGCTGGCGGCCCACGTCCGCCTCACCTTCGCCCTGCCAGGCGAGCCGCCGCCCCGGCTGGCGTGCCTGCAGGATGGCGGCGGCGACTTCGGAGAGGTCGGGGTGTACGCCGCGCCGCTGCCCGGCAACCGCAGCTACGCCCCGGGCCTCAGCCAGACAGTCGACGTGCAGGAGGACGGCAGCCTCCTCGACCCCGCCAGTCTCACCGCGCTGAGCGAGCGTGCGAGCGGCTATGCGAGGCGGGCCCTTCCTCGCCTGGATCCTGCCCCGGTGGACTACCGCCACTGCTGGGTGACGGAACTTCCCCGGAACTCGCCGGCCACAACCTGTTCAAGCACGCTCCCGCGCTCGGCCGCGCCCTCGCCCAACCGCGGTCGGTGAGGGGTTGCCGAGCGAGCTCCGCCCGGAGGCGACGCTGGGAGCCCAGCCCTGACCCTCTCCTCCACGTTGACCACCTGGAGGGCCAGACCTAGCCTTGCGGTCCTTGCACGGGACCCTCCTGACGTTGGAACCACGAACGTGAGGTTTTGCCCCAATCTCTCCATCCTGTTCAAAGAGGTGGACTTCGTGGAGCGCTTCGGGCGCGCGGTCGAGGCTGGCTTCGCCGGAGTCGAGTTCTGGTGGCCGTCGGGGGAAGACCTGGGCCGCGTCGAGGCGGCCATCAAGGACGCCGGCCTCCAGGTGGCGCTGTTCAACTTCGACGCCGGTGACATGCCGAGCGGCGACCGGGGCCTGCTCAGCGACCCCGAACGTCAACAGGAGTTCCGGGAGAACGTGCCCGTCGCCCTCGAACTGGCTCGGAGCGTGGGATGTCCCCGGCTCAACGCCTTGGTGGGTCTCGAGCTCGCCGGTGTCGACACCGCCGAGCAGCTCGAGCTGGCGGGCAACAACGTCGCCTGGGCCGCCGACCAGGCCGTCGAGCACGACATCGAGGTGATGATCGAGGCGGTCAACACCTTCGAGAACGGGCCGTACCTGCTGTCCACCACCGAGGGCGCCGCTGGCTTCGTCGAGCGAGTGGGGCGCGACAACGTCAAGCTGCAGTACGACGCCTACCACATGCAGCGCATGGAGGGGAACATCGTCGCAACCCTGCGCCAGCGCATCGGCAGCATCGGCCACGTCCAGGTCGCCGACTCTCCCGACCGAGGGGAGCCGGGCTCGGGCGAGCTGAGCTACCGCTTCATCTTGGCCGCCCTCGAGGACCTGCCCTACGACGGCTGGGTGGGCCTCGAGTACAAGCCGACGACGGAGACCACCGAGGAGAGCCTGGCCTGGCTGCCACCGGAGAGGCGTGGCGGCGAGGTGCGAGTCGAGGACCTGAACATCTAGGAAGGGGGAGTATCGAGTGGCCGAGGAGAAGATCGGTTTCGTCGGTCTCGGGATCATGGGCAAGCCCATGGCCAAGAACCTCATCAAAGCCGGCCACCAGCTCGTCATCTACAACGGCAGCGGTGCCGCCGACGAGGTGAAGGAGGAAGGGGCCGAGGGAGCAGACAGCTACGAGGCGATCGCCGAGCAAAGCGGCGTCGTCATCACCTGCCTGCCGGCCTCGCCGCAAGTCGAAGAGGTGTACAGAGGCGACGAGGGGCTCTTGGCCGGCGCCAGCGAGGGCGACCTGCTGATCGACACGAGCACGATCTCCCCCCTCGTGACCAAGGAGCTCGCCCGAGAGGCTCACGAGCGGGGCATCAAGACGTTGGACGCGCCCATCAGCGGTGGCGAGCCCGGCGCCATCGCCGGCGAGCTGTCGATCATGGTCGGCGGGGACGAGGAGGACTTCGAGCGGGCCAGGCCGCTCTTCGAGGCCATGGGCACCCCGGTGCACGTGGGCGAGGTGGGAGCAGGCCAGATCGTCAAGGCCTGCAACCAGATCATCGTCGGCATCGTGCTCGAGGCGGTGAGTGAAGCGCTGGTGCTCGGGTCCAAGGCAGGCGTCGACCCGGCCAAGCTCATCGAGGCGGTGTCGGGCGGCCTGGCCGGCACCAAGGTCATGGACCAGAAGCGGGCCAAGTTCCTCGATCACGACTTCGAGCCGGGCTTCCGCACCGAGCTCCACCACAAGGACCTCGGCATCGCCCTGGCGACCGCCCGGGAGGTCGGGGTCCCGCTGCCGGTGACCGCACTGGTGGACCAGATGCTCCAGGAGCTCCGGGTCAAGGGCCGGGGCAAGCTCGACCACTCCGCCGTGATCAGCGTGATCGAAGACGCCGCAGGGCACCAGATCGGTGCCGAGACCGAGGGGCTCTCCTGAGGTGGTGAGCGACGGAGGACGAAACCCGAGCCGCCTCAACCGCATCAAGGTCATGGAGGCGGCCGTCGAGATCATGGAGGACGAGGGCGTCGAGTTCGTCTTCGGCATCCCCGGAGCGGCGATCCTCCCCCTGTACCAGGCGCTGAGCAAGTCCGAGAAGATCCGCCACATCATCGTGCGCCACGAGGAAGGCGGCACGCACGCCGCGGATGCCCTCGCCCGCGTGACGGGCGGCGTCGGCGTGGCCATCGGCACGTCGGGCCCCGCCGGCACGAACATGATCACTGGTCTCTACACGGCCTGGGCCGACTCGGTGCCCATCATCTGCATCACCGGCCAGGCGCCGACCCACTTGCTCCACAAGGAGGCCTTCCAGGCGGTCGACATCGCGGAGATCGCCAAGCCAGTCACCAAGTGGGCGGTGCAGGTCAAGGAGACGGCGCAGATCCCGTGGGTGTTCCGCCAGGCCTTCCGCGTCGCCCGGTCGGGACGGCCAGGACCGGTCCTGATCGACCTCCCGCTCGACGTCACCAAAGACCAGGAGATCGAGTACGAGCTGGCCCTCGACCAACGCCTGCCGGTGGAGCCCCCCTCGCCCAATCGCAGCGCCATCCGCAAGGCGATGGAGATGCTCCTCGCCGCCGAGCGCCCGATGATCATGCCCGGGGGCGGCGTCATCATCTCGGAGGCTTCCGGCGCCCTCATGGAGCTGGCCGAATACCTGCAGGTACCGGTCACCCCGACGTACATGGCCAAGGGCTCGATCCCCGAGGACCACCCCCTGTACGCAGGGATCGTCGGGATCCAGACGAGCCAGCGCTTCGCCAACCAGCTCTTCCTCGAGAGCGACTTCGTGCTCGCCGTGGGGGCGCGCTTCGCCGAGCGTCACACCGGCGATCTCGACGTGTACCGGGGAGACCGTGCGTTCGTCCACATCGACATCGAGCCCGGTCAGATCGGCCGGGTCTTCCGCCCGCACCTGGGCATCGTCTCCGACGCCAAGCTCGCCTTCGACGCGCTACTCGAAGCAGCGCGCGAAATGACGCCGCCCCGGGAGCCCGGACCCTGGGTGGAACGCCTCTACGAGCTGCGCTCGACGATGCTGCGCAAAATGGACTTCGACGACGTGCCCATCAAGCCGCAGCGCGTCTTCAAGGAGATGAACGAGCTCTTCGACGGGAACGAGATCATCGTCACCGCCATCGGCCTCTACCAGATCTGGAGCGGCCAGTTCCAGAAGACCTACAAGCCCCGCCACTACCTCTGCTGCGGGCAGGCGGGCCCGCTCGGGTGGGAGGTCCCCGCCTGCATCGGTGCCAAGCTCGGCCGCCCCGACAACCTGGTCGTGGGGGTCGTTGGCGACTACTCCTTCGAGTTCCTGATGGAGGAGGTCGCGGTCGCCGTCCAGCACGGGGTGCCGTACGTCCTGGTGATGCTCAACAACGGGTACATGAGCTTGATCCGCCAGCCGGAGAAGTACCAGTACGGCATCAACTTCGGGGTGGACATCGGCTACCAGGGGCCCAACGGTGCCCTGGGGATGGACCACGTCGGGGTGATGCAGGCGATGGGCGCCTTGGGGCGGCGGATAACGACGCCCGACGAGATCAGGCCGGCCCTCGAATGGGCGATCCAGGCCAGCGAGGAGGCGCGCGTGCCCGCCCTCGTGGAGATCATCGTCCAGCGCGAGACCGACGCGGCCATGGGCAAGTCCATCGACAACATCGAGGAGTACGAGCCGATCGAGGAAGGCGAGCGAGAGTGGGCTCAGCTCGCCGACAACATCCCGGAGCGCGACTAGAGGCGACGCCCCCTCGCCTGGGCCTGCCTCAGGTGGGGAGGACCCTCGCGGCCGATGCCTGAGTCGGGCTTGCGGCCGCCGAACGGGAAGTGGCCGACGCCGTGAGCTTGGGCGTCGTTGATGGTCACCTGGCCGCACTCCAAGGCCCGGGGGGCTCGCCGGGGATCGGGGCGTCGGAGGGCGGCTTGGCCACGACGCTGTTCCCGGCGGCGAGCGCCGGGATGGCGGTGGTCCCCCGCCACGGCGGCGGCACGTCCCGGCGCTCGACGACGCCCAGCGCGACGGGGCGAGGCGGCACCCGGGGCGCCTGCGCCGGGCGACGCCGGCGAGCCTGGCGACGGTGCCGAGGTTCAGCTCGGCCGTCGTGCGCACGAGCACGTCGAGGACCCGGCCGTGGGCACCCGGGATCACGAACGGGCCTCTGGCACATCCCCCGCACCGGGACCTCGTCGCATCGCGAGCTCGGCATGGCAGCTCCTGATCGGCGCCCTGCGGCAGCACGGTCGTCACGTCGGGCGTGGCGGCGGGCTCCTCGACACCGACGATCACGGCGACGGGGGTGCGCACCGGCGGCTCGAGGCACCCGCTGCCGATCGTTCGGGATGCGGCTGCCGGCTTGCCAGGGCGGAGGAGCATCGCTGGCCCCTGGCTCCTGGGTAGCCTTGGCCGCCATGACGTGGCGTCCCGCCAGCGCTGGCCCACCGCTGGCGGCCCGAGGGCCCCTCCGGTCGGAGGCGGCCTTCGACCAGGACGACGGTTGAGCACGGCAGCCACCATGCCCGGCTCTGTCTTGGTCACCGGGGTGGAGCCCCGCACCGACCTGGTGCCCGGCGTGGCCCTTCATGCCGCCGTGGCCACCTGGTTCGAGCGGCGCTTCCCCGGCCCCACCCCGCCCCAGGCCGAGGGCTGGCCCCACATCGCCGCCGGCAGCCACACCCTGATCGCCGCCCCCACGGGCTCGGGCAAGACCCTGGCGGGCTTCCTGATGGCCATCAACCGCCTGTACCTGGCCCACGCCGCCGGGCAGCCCGTGGACGGGGCGAGGGTGGCGTACGTATCACCGTTGAAGGCGCTGGCGGTCGACATCGCCGAGAACCTCGAGAGGCCCCTGGCGGAGATCGCCGCCACCGCGGCGGCCCTGGGGCTGGAGGCGCCCGAGCTGGCCGTCGGTGTCCGCACCGGCGACACCACCTCCTCGGCACGGGCCGCCATGGTGCGCCGCCCGCCCACCTTCGTGGTGACCACGCCCGAGTCGCTCTACCTGCTGCTCACCGCGGCCCGCAGCCGGGAGGTGCTGCGCAGCGTCGACACCGTGATCGTCGACGAGATCCACGCCCTGGCCCGCGACAAGCGGGGCGCCCACCTCACCCTCAGCCTCGAGCGGCTCACCCATGTGTGCGCCACCTCGCCCGTGCGAGTGGGGCTGTCGGCGACGCAGAAGCCGATGGGCACCATCGCCAGGCTCCTCGTGGGCACCCGCGCCACCTCGGAGGGGGCACCGGCGTGCGTGGTCGTCGACGCCGGTCACCAGCGCCACCTGGACCTCGAGGTCGAGCTCCCCGGCGGCGAGCTCGAAGCGGTCGTCTCCAACAGCCAGATGGGAGCCGTGCTGGACCGCATCGCCGAGCTGGTCCGTGACCATCGCACCACGCTGGTGTTCGTCAACACCCGCCGCCTGGCGGAACGCCTCGCCCACCAGTTGGGCGACCGCCTGGGCGACGACGTCGTAGCCGCCCACCACGGCAGCCTGAGCAAGGACCGGCGCCAGCGGGTGGAGAGGCGCCTGCGGGCGGGAGACCTCAAGGCCCTGGTGGCCACCGCCTCGCTGGAGCTGGGCATCGACGTGGGCCCGGTCGAGCTGGTCTGCCAGATCGGCTCCCCCCGCTCGATCGCCACCTTCCTGCAACGGGTGGGCCGCTCCAACCACACCCGGGCCGGTACGCCCAAGGGCCGCCTGTACCCCCTCACCCGCGACGAGCTGGTCGAGAGCGCCGCCCTCATGGCGGGCGTGCGAGCCGGGCGCCTCGACGCCGTCTGCCCTCCCGAGGCCCCGCTCGACATCCTGGCCCAGCAGATCGTCGCCGAGACGGCCGCCGAGGCGTGGCGCACCGACGACCTCTTCGACCTGGTCCGCCGGGCTCACCCCTACCGCCGCCTCCCCCGGGCCACCTTCGACGAGGTGCTGCGCCTGACCAGCGACGGCATCCAGACGGGGCGGGGCCGCCGGGCCGCCCACGTGCACCTCGACACCGTCAACGGGGAGGTCCGGGCCCGCCGGGGCGCCCGCCTGGCGGCGCTCACCTCCGGCGGGGCCATCCCCGAGATGGGCGACTTCAAGGTGGTGGCGGAGCCCGACGAGACGCTCATCGGGACTGTCAACGAGGACTGGGCGACCGAGTCGATGGCGGGCGACATCTTCCTCCTGGGCACCCACTCGTGGCAGATCCGCCAGGTGAGCGGGGGCGAGGTCCGGGTGGTCGACGCCGGTGACAAGCCACCCACGATCCCCTTCTGGCTGGGGGAGGCCCCAGCTCGCACCGCCGAGCTCTCCGAGCAGGTGTCCCGGCTGCGGGAGGGCGTCGACGACGGGCTGGTGGCCGGGGACCCCGGCGGTGCCAGGCGGTGGGTGAGAGAGGTCAGCGGGGTCCCCTACGACGCCGCCGAGCTCATCGTCGACTACCTGGCTGCCGGCAAGGCGGTGCTCGGGGTCATGCCCACCCAGGACGGCCTGGTCCTCGAGCGGTTCTTCGACGAGACCGGGGGCACGCAGGTGGTGATCCACTCGCCCCACGGCGGGCGCATCAACCGGGCCATGGGCTTCGCCCTGCGCAAGAAGCTGTGCCGCACGTTCGACTTCGAGCTCCAGGCGTCCGCCGACGACGACGCCGTGGTCATCTCGCTGGGGCCCCACCACAGCTTCCCGCTCTCCGGCCTGCCCCGGTTCCTCACCTCCTCCTCCATGGCCGAGACCCTCACCCAGGCCGTTCTCGACCAGCCCATCTTCCTGTCCCGGTGGCGGTGGAACCTGAACCGGGCCCTCGTCGTGCTCCGGTTCCGCAACGGCACCCGCACCCCACCACCCATCCAGCGCATGCAGGCCGACGACGTCATGGCGGCGGTGTTCCCGGCGGCGGCCGCCTGCCAGGAGAACGTGACCGGCCCCATCGAGGTCCCCGACCACCCCCTCGTGCGCCAGACCGTGCACGACACCCTCACCGAGGGCCTCGACGTCGACGGGCTCACCCGCCTGTGGGAGCGAATCGAGGGGGGCGAGGTGCGCGTCCACCATCGCGAGACCACCGAGCCGTCCCCGCTGGCCCACGAGATCCTCACCGCTCGCCCCTACGCCTTCCTCGATGACGGCGAGGCCCTCGACCGCCGCACCAACGCCGTCCCGCTCCGGCGGGGCCTCCCTGTCGACCCGACGGGCATCGGCCACCTCGACCCGGCGGCGGTCGCCCAGGTCCGGGACGAGACCACCCCCCGCCCGGCGACCCCCGACGAGCTCCACGACGTGCTGGCCGCCCTCGTGCTCACCTCCGCCCGCCCGGAGTGGGGCCCGCTCTTCGCCGAGCTGGAGCGCAGGGGCCGGGTCGGCCGCCACCACGAGGGAGGGGGTGAGCGCTGGCACACCACCGAGGCCGCCGGCGACGTACGGGCGCTCCTCGACGCTCACCGGGGCGGCGGCGCCAGCGCCGACCGGGTGGCCGTCGAGGTGGTGCGCGGCCACCTGGAGCTGCACAGCCCCGTCACCGCCGGCCGCCTGGCGGGCGCCACCGGTCTGGCCGAATCGACCGTCGCCGTGGGCCTGGCCGCCCTGGAGGCCGAGGGCTTCGCCATCCAGGGCCGGTTCAGCCCGGGGCCATCGGCGACCGGTCCCCCCGAGGTGGAGTGGTGCTCCCGGCGGCTCCTCGCCCGGATACACGCCTACTCCCGGAGGCGCCGACGCCGGGAGGTCGAGCCGGTGTCGGCCGAGCAGTTCGTCCGCTTCCTGCTCCGCTGGCAGCACGTGGCCCCCGGCAGCCAGGCGGCCGGTCCGGGCGGGCTGGCGGCGGTCCTCGAGCAGCTCCAGGGCCACGAGTGCCCGGCCGCCGTGTGGGAGAGCCAGGTCCTCGCCCGCCGGGTGCGGGGCTACCAGCCGGCGTGGATCGACGAGCTGTGCCACGGCGGTGAGCTCACCTGGCTGCGGCTCACCCCCCGATCCGGGGCCGACCCCGACCGGCGGGGACGGGGGCCCTCCAAGTCGACACCCATATCGCTGGTGTTCCGGGCCGAGCTCCCGTGGCTGCTGGCGTCGATCCGGGGACCCGAGGTGCCAGCGCCCCCGGTGGCGGGGGCCCTGGCCGAGGTCCTCGAGGCGCTCCAGGCCAACGGCGCCCGGTTCCCCGTCGAGCTGGCCGCCGACACCGGCCGCCTGGCCACCGACATCGAGAGCGCCCTGTGGGAGGGGGTGGCACGGGGCCTGCTGGCCAGCGACGGCTTCGAGGCCATCCGCGCCCTCACCGGACCCGCCAGAGGCGCCCGCAGCCGCGCTTCCCGCCGCCACCTGAGCCGCCTGCGTGGTGGGGCGCCCCGAGGCGGCGGGGCCGGTAGATGGAGCATCGTCCCGCCGCCGCCGGCGGTCGAAGGCGTCGACGAGCTGGCCGAGGCGCTCGCCGACCAGCTCCTCCAGCGCTGGGGCGTGGTCTTCTTCGACATGGCCGCCCACGAGGCCGCTGCCCTGCGCTGGCGCGACCTGCAGCGGGCCCTCCGGCGGCTCGAGGACCGTGGCCTGGTCCGGGGGGGACGGTTCGTGAAGGGCTTCAGCGGCGAGCAGTTCGCCCTGCCCCAGGCCGTCGAGGGGCTGAAGGCGATCCGCCGCCACGAGCCCACCGGCGCCACGGTGACCTTGTGCGCCGCCGATCCCCTCAACCTCACCGGGGTGGTGCTCCCCGGCGACCGCACCCCCTCCCGGCGCACCGAGACCGTCACCCTCCCCCTGTAGGGAGCGTCCTCAGCTCGGTCAACAGGGCCCGCTACACCACCCGGCGGTAGCGCCGCACCGCCAGGGTGGCGGCCACCACCAGGATGCCCACCGACCATGCCAGCGCCTGGAGCACCACCCCGGTGGTGGGCCCGCCCAGCACCAGGGCCCGGGCGGCGTCCACGGTGGCGCTGACCGGCTGGTTGTCGGCGTAGGGCTGGAGCCAGCCCGGCATGGAGGCGACGGGGACGAAGGCCGACGAGGCGAAGGTGAGGGGTGCCATGATGGGGAACGAGGCCGCCTGGGCCGTCTCGGCGTTGGCGGTGGCCAGGCCCACCAGGGCGAAGAGCCACAGCAGCGAGTAGCTGAACAGCAGCACCAGCAACAGTGCGGCGAGGAACGCCACCACGCCGGTGTGGACCCGGAAGCCCACCAAGAAGCCCACCACGGCCATCAGGGCCACGACGAAGACGTTGCGCACCAGGTCGGCGGCGGTGCGCCCGGTGAGCACCGCCGAAGGCGCCATGGGAAGCGAGCGGAGCCGCTCGATGAGGCCCTTGCCCAGGTCGTCGGCCAAGCCCACGGCCGTCCCCATGGCCCCGAAGACCACCGTGGTGACGAAGATCCCGGGGATGAGGAAGTCGACGTACGGCCCGTCCGTCACCCGTATGGCGCCCCCGAACACGTAGCGGAACATCAGCACGAAGATCACCGGCTGGATGGTGGCGAACACCACCGCCTGGGGCAGCCGCACGAGGACACGGAGGTTCCGGGCGCAGATGGCCGACCCGTCGGCCACCGCCCGGCTCAGGCGGCCGGGCGTGGACCCGCGGCTGGGGGCGAGGGTGGTGGTGGTGGCCGTCATGCCGCACCTCGCATGTCGGGGCTCTCCCCGGGTGTGGGGCCGTCGCTGCTGGCCCGGCGGCCGGTGAGGTTGAGGAAAACGTCGTCGAGGCTGGGCTCGCGCAGCACCAGGCCGGTGGGCACCAGCCCCTGGCCGTCGAGGGAGCGCAGCGCATCGACGACCAGGCTCGGGCCGTCGGTCACGGTGAGCTCGACGGTGGTCCCCTCGACCACCGGGGGGGTGGCGCCCAGGTGGCTCACCAGCTCTGCGGCCCGGTGGGCAGCGGGCTCGTCGGGCAGCCGCAGGACCAGCACCGTCGCCCCCAGCTCGGCCTTGAGCTGGGCAGCCGTGCCGTGGGCGATCACCCGGCCATGGTCGACGACGGCGATGGCATCGGCCAGGCGGTCGGCCTCCTCGAGGTACTGGGTGGTGAGCAGCACGGTCGACCCCACGGCCACCAGCTCCCCGATGACCGCCCACAGCTCCTTGCGGCTGCGGATGTCGAGGCCGGTGGTCGGCTCGTCGAGGAACAGCACGGGCGGGCGGTGGACCAGCGCAGCCGCCAGGTCGAGGCGGCGACGCATGCCGCCGGAGTACATGCGCACCAGGCGGTCGGCGGCGTCCACCAGGTCGAAGCGCTCGAGCAGCTCGTCGGCCCGCCGGCGCCGGAGCTGGCGGCCCAGGTGGGTGAGGCGGCCCACCAGGCGCAGGTTCTCCCGGCCGGTGAGGTTCTCGTCGACGGCGGCGTACTGGCCGGCCAGGCCGATGGTGGCCCGCACCACCTCGGGATCAGCCACGACGTCGCGCCCGAGCACGCTGGCCCGGCCGCCGTCGGGGCGCAGGATGGTCGTGAAGATGCGCACGGCGGTGGTCTTGCCGGCCCCGTTGGGGCCCAGCAGCCCGAGCACGCTGCCGACCGGCACCTCCAGGTCGAGACCGTCGAGGGCAGTGACCGAGCCGAACCTCTTCGTCAGGGCCTCTGCGGTGATGGCTGCGCTCATGGGCGATGATCCTGGCAAGGTCTTTGATGGATGTCAACCGTCCAATGGACTCAACTGTCCAACGTGCTCTAGGGTTCCGGGGTGGTGAAGGACGATGCCGCCGGCCGGGAGGCGTGGCTGCGCGTGGTGCAGCTCCTCCGCAGCGAGGAGAACCAGCGGCGCTTCGCCGGTACCGCTGAGGCTGTGGGCCTCACCCGCACCGGGCTGCACGCCCTGATGTGCATCCACCCCGGCGAAGCCCGCCCCATGGGGGCACTGGCCGAGGAGTGGCACTGCGACCCCTCCAACGTGACCTCGCTGGTCGACCAGCTCGAGGAGCGCAGCCTGGTCGAGCGGCGGGTGGTGGCCGCCGACCGGCGGGTGCGCACGGTGGCCCTCACCGAGGTGGGGGCCAAGACCCGCCAGCGGGCCATGGACCTCCTCTCGGTGCCCCCGGCGTCGTTCGCCACCCTCACCGCCGCCGAGCGCCGCACCCTCCGGGACCTGTTGCGCAAGGTCACCGCCCACCTGCCCCCCGCTGCGATAGCCGAGCTCGACCGCCACGCCACCGCAGGGTCCTGAACAACGACTGCCCAAATTGTTACCTGATATCTTGCAACGTAAAGCGATGTCGGATAAGCTCTGCGACCGTGACGGCGGCGAGCGACCGCATGACCATCGAGGAGCTGGCGGCGGCCGCCGGCGTCACCACCCGCAACATCCGCAACCACCAGACCCAGGGGCTGCTGCCACCGCCGGCCGTGGCGGGCCGGGTCGGCTACTACGGGCCCGGCCACCTGGCCCGGCTCAGGCTCGTCACCCGCCTCCAGCAGCAGGGCTTCTCCCTGGCAGGCATCGCCGAGCTGCTCAGGGCCTGGGAGGAGGGGCGCAGCCTGGGCGACGTGCTGGGCTTCGAGGCGGCCCTGACCGCCCCCTGGGTGGAGGAGGAGCCGGAGCGACGCAGCCCCGCTGAGCTCCTCCAGCTGTTCCCCGAGGCGGCCGGCGACCCCCGGCTCGTCGCCCGGGCCCTGGAGCTGGGGCTGATCGTGCCGAAGGGGGATGCCTTCGAGGTCCCGAGCCCCACCCTGCTGCGGGTCGGCGCCGAGCTGGTGGCGGCGGGCATCCCCCTGGGCGTCACCCACGACGAGCTCGCCGCCCTGCGGGACGACATGGCCCGCGTCGCCGACCGATTCATCGAGCTGTTCGAGCACCACGTGTGGCGCCCGTTCGCCGAGGCGGGCATGCCGGCCGAGCGCCTGCCTGCCGTGACCGACGCCCTCCGCCGGCTCCGGCCCCTCGCCGCCGTCGCCGTGAGGGCGACCCTGGCCCGGGCCATGGAGGAGGCGGTGGCCCGCTCGACCGCGGTCCAGGTCGGCGCCGCCCAGATCGAGGCCGCCGACCGCGACGCCACCGACCGCGACGCCGCCGACCGTCAACCGGGCACCAGAAAGTGAGGAGGCGATGACCTACACCGCGACCGACTGGCTGTACGTGGTCATGCCGCTCCTGCTGTACGGGGCGATCGTGATCCTCCTGGCCGTGGACGGCGACCACGGCCGGGCCACCAACCCCATAGACATCTTCTTCCGCAGGATCGCCTCCAGCCTCCAGCGGCTGACCGGGTACCCGGGCTGGGTCATGGCCAGCGTCCTCAGCGGCCTGCACCTGCTGGGGATGGGCCTGGTCGGCCTGTACTGGGACGTCGCCTACCACATCGACGCGGGGAGGGACGAGCAGCTCCTCACCCCCTCCCACGCCATGATCGTGCTGGCCCTGGGGGGCATGCTGTACACGGCGGGGTTGGCGGTGGTGTACGCCAGCATGGAGCGGGCGCCGGTGCGGCTGCGGCTGGGCGCCCTGCGGTTCCCGTGGTCGGCGGTGGTGCTGGCCACCCTGGGAGCGGGGGGGCTGGCCGGCTTCCCTCTCGACGCCCTCTGGCACGAGGCCTACGGGATCGACGTCACGCTGTGGAGCCCGACCCACCTCCTGCTGGTGGGCGGCGGTGGCCTGGCCCCCATCGCCCTGTGGCTGATGCTGGCCGAGGGCCGACCCCCCTCCCGGCCCACCCTCCTGGGCCGGGTCATCGAGGTGGTGGTCTTCGGGGCCATCCTCGCCGGCCTCTCCGCCACCCTGGGGGAGTTCGAGTTCGGGGTCCCCCAGTTCCAGGTGCTCTACCTCCCGCTGCTCGTGGCCGCCGCCGCCGGGTTCGCCCTGGTGGTCGCCCGCCTGGCCCTCGGGCCCGGTGGCGCCCTCAAGGCGGTGCTGGCGTACGTGGTCCTGCGGGGTGGCGTGGCCCTGGTGGTGGGCGGCGCCCTGGGCCACACCGTCCCCCTCTTCCCCCTGTACCTCGGCGGCGCCCTGGCCGTGGAGGCGGTCGCCTGGTGGCTGGGGACCGAGCGCCGCCTGCGCCTGGCCGCCGTCTCGGGGGTGGCGGTCGGAACCCTCGGGCTGGCCGGCGAGCTCCCCTGGGCCGGGCTGCTGGACTGGTTCCAGCCCTCGGCGACGGCGCCGCCCGAGGTGGTGGTGCTGGGGCCTGTCGCCGCCGTCGCCGCCGCCGTGGTGGCCGTGGGGCTGGGCCGGGTGGTGCCGGGGGGAACCGGGGTGGGGCCCGTCCCCGTCGTCGCCGCCCTGGCGACCCTGGTGGCGGTCCTCGCCTACCCCCTCCCCCGGGAGGTGGGCCAGGTCGAGGCCGTGATCCGGCTCCGCCCTGCCGGCACGGGGGCCGGGGAGGCCACGGTCGACGTCCAGCTCCACCCCGCCGACGCCGCCGAGGAGGCGACCGGCTTCGGCGTGGTCTCCTGGCAGGGGGGCGGGCGGGTGCTGGGCCAGCTGTCGCAGGTGGCGCCCGGCCGCTACGTCTCCTCCCGTCCGATGCCGCTCTGGGGGACGTGGAAGACGATGGTCGGCCTCCAGCGGGGCGACGAGGTCATGGCCGCCCCCATCTACCTGCCCGCCGACCCCGACATCGGCGCCGCCGAGGTGCCAGCCCTGCCCGAGCGCCGGGTGGCCTTCGTCCGCAACACCGAGGTGCTGCTGCGTGAGACCCACGGGGGCCCGGCCTGGCCCGCCGCCGTCTCCTACGCCGGCCTGGCCACGGTGGTGGCCGGGTGGCTGGCCCTGTTCTGGACCACCGCCGTGCGGCTCGGCTCCGGGGCCGAGGCCCCGGCCCCGCCGCCACCCGCCCCGACGCGACCTGGCGGTCGGGCCGAGGAGGCCCGAGCCGGCGCCGCCGCCACAACCGGGTGGTACGGCTGATGCTCGTCGGCTCTCCCGCCCAGGCGGCGCAGCTCTAACCGATGTGAGGCCGGTGGTCGACCTCCTCGTCGAAGGTGTTGCCCTCGGCGGGGATGGGGTTGGCCCTGAGGATGCGGGCCAGGTGCACGAGGTTGTGCGCCATCCAGCGAGTCGTGCGCTGGGTGTAGGCGTGGTCCTGGCCGCCGTCCAGGTAGGACGGGCCGGGGCCGGCGTCCCCCACCCAGTAGGTGTCGGCGTTGGGGGGGATGGCGCAGCCCAGGTGGGTGAGGTTGAACAGGGTGGTCTCGGCGGCGGCGTGGGCACCGTCCTCGTTGCCGGTGACCACCACGCCGCCGACCTTGTTGTAGAGCGGGTACTGGCCGGCGGCGTTCCGCTCCTGGTAGGTGCCGTCCAGGCGCTCGACGACCATCTGGGCCACGCTCGACCGCACGCCGAACCAGATCGGGGTGCCGATCACGACGATGTCGGCAGCCATGACCTTGTCGAGGATCGCCGGCCACTCGTCGCCGTCGCCCTCGTCGGAGGTCACGCCGAAGGCGACCCGGTGGTCGACCACCCGGACCACCTCGCTCTCCACATCGAGGGCATCGAACCACTCCACCACCTTCCCGATCAGGGCCTCGGTGTGGGAGACGGCCGGCGACCTCTTCAGGGTGCAGTTCAGGAGGACGGCCTTGAGGCGGGGCGGGCCGGGCATGCCGGAACGGTAGTCGGGCGCGGCGGGCCCGGCCCCGGGCCCGGCTCAGGCCAGCTGCCGGCCGTCCCTGAACACCGAGATGGCCCCGGTGGGGCACCTCTCGGCGGCGGCCACGACCGCCTCCTCGGCGGCGGCCTCGGGGTCGACGACGGTGGCGACCCCGGCGTCGTCCAGCGCGAACACCTCGGGCACGGCGTTCACGCAGCTCTTGGTGGCGATGCAGCGGGCTCGCTCCACCCGCACCTCCAGTGCCATGTCCCCCACGGTACCGCCGAGGCGGGCCGGGGCCGGGCCGACCCACGGCGGGGCCGAGGCGGGGGGCGAGGCGGGGCGGGGCGCCCCACGGCC
>JBOGHU010000018.1:0-7804 GCA_050742255.1 Acidimicrobiales bacterium | reverse complement strand
ACCTGTCAGACCGCATTGGCCGCAGCTGCCGGCGGCATGGCACTCACCGTCCTGATGGCCATCGTGTCAACAACGGTCGACTTCCCCATGCGTCTGGGACACCGGGATCTTGATAGCAGCCGACCTGTTTCTGAGCTCGCGTCACGGCGGCCTGATGGTACGCCGGCCTTGCGTAGAGCGCTGTTCACGGTGCTGGCTGCCACGTCGAACCGGGCGGCCACTTGGGCCAGTGACAGCCGGAGGGGACGGTCTCGTCGGGTCCGTTCGACTTCGGTTACAGGGGTGCCGCCCGGCGTGTCTACGACATCACGCCCACAGGCTGAGCGGTACTCGACCGCTGGGGCCAGCCTGGGGAGCTCGTAGCGCTGCTCGACCGCCTATGCTCCTCTCTGGTGCGGGTGGGGATCTCGGGCAAAGGCGGAGTGGGCAAGACGACGCTCGCCGCGGTGTTGGCCCGCTCCCTCGCCCGTAGGGGATATCCGGTGATCGCCGTGGACTGCGACTCGGATCCCAATCTGGCCGCCAACTGTGGGGTTGTCAGCGCCGACGTCGCCGCCATGCGGCCCTTCCTCGACCAGCGGGGTGGCAGCCGCGCGTTGCCCACCGACCGGGAGCCTCTGGCGTTGCTCGACCGCCACGGCCACGAGGGGCCCGACGGCGTCACGCTGCTGCTCGGTGCCCGGGTCGAGCGAGCCGGGGGCGGTTGAACGGGTGCCTCCCACGTCACGGTCCGTGACCTCCTCCACGACATCGAAGCGGCGCTCCCCGGTGCGGTGGTCATCGCCGACATGGAGGCCGGCCTCGAGCACCTGTCGTGGGCCGGCGGCACCCTCCGCCACGTCGACCTTCTGCTGATCCTCGCCTTGCCGCAGGCCAAGAGCCTGCTCACCGCCCGCCGCACCGTGTCCCTGGCTCGCCAGCTCGGCATCCCGCGGTTGGCGTTGGTGGGCAGCCGAGTGGAGTCTGAGGCCGACCGCCAACGCCTGGCCGACTTCGCCGCCGAGCAGGGGATCCAAGTGGTCGCCCACATCCCACTCGACGAGGCCGTGGTTGAGGCCGACAAGACCAGCGCGTGCGTCCTCGACACCGCCCCAAAAGGGCCGGCGGTGAGCGCCATCCAGCGTCTGGCGGTCTGCCTGGTTGCATAGCCATGGGATTGGCTGCGGCACGGGTCGGCGTCGTGGGCGCATTGGGCACGCCGGCGTTGAGGTGCTCCGGCTTTGGCTTGGCACCCGGAGATCGAGGTGGCGGCGCTCTACCCCGACTTCGACGTCGCAGAAGCACCGATCACCGCCGGCCCGGACCCGAGCGCTAGGGCTACTCGGGTGGCGGCCACAAGCTCACGCCGGGTCGTGGCCTGGCAACATCCGGTGAACGAAGCGGTCGGCCAAGGTGGCACAGCGCCCCAGCGCAGCCTCCGTTCGCTCCGCCCAGGGCCTGGGGATCGCCCTTTCTCCGAGGAACGCACCGGAGATGGCCCCGGCCATGGCGGCGATGGTGTCGGTGTCGCCGCCGAGGCCGATGGCGAAGCGGATGGTCTCGCCGAAGGAGTCCGGATGGCAGAGGAAGGAGCAGATGGCGGCGGGCACCGCCTCGTGGGCCTCGATGCCGGTCCCCACCTGTGTCGCCACGTCGTGGGCGGTGCCCTCCGACAGGAGCGAGGCGACGACGTCGAGCTGGTGGGCGAGGGCGGTCTGGGTGGCAGCGGCCCTCACCTGGGCCAGGAAGGCGGCGCGGTCGAGCGGTTGGGTGAGGGGGTGGGCCAGGGCGGCGGCCACGGCGCTGGCCTGCACGGCAGCGCCGTCGACGCCGAGGGGGTGCGTGTGGGTGACCACCGCGCTGCGGCGGGCGGCCTCGGCAGCGAGCGCCGTGTCACCACAGGCCCACAGAGCCACCGGCGCCACCCGCATGGCGGCGCCGTTGCCGAAGGACCCCTGCCCGTCGAACTGCGACTCAGCCGCCTCCTTCCACGGCACCCCGGCGCAGATGTGGGCCAATAGCGATGCCGTCCCGCCGCCGTAGCCCCGATCGGGTTCGCGCTCCCAGCAGCGGGCGAAGGTGGCGGCGAGGTGGTCCTGGTCGAGATCTCCGGTGTAGAGCAGGGACTCGGCCAGGGCCATGGTCATGGCGGTGTCGTCGGTGTGGCGCAGCTGGCGGTCGTCCAGCTCGACGAGGGTCATCTGGCGCGAAGAGACCGGTCCCTGGTGGCCCTCGAAGGGCTGACCCAGGCCATCTCCCACCGCCGTGCCGACCAGGGCACCGCGGCACTTGTCGCGGAGCTGACCGGTGCCACCGAGGCGCTCGAGCAGCTCCGCTGCGCTCACCGCGGGCCTCCGGGGACCACAGCGGGGCCCCGTCCCCAGGCGACCGCCTCGGGGCCTGCGACCCGAGCTGGGCGGCCGGCTCCCCGCCGGGCGGGTGGCGGTGCCGGCGGTGGAACCGAGTCGAGGAGGTCAGCGCTCAACCGGCACCTCCCCCAGGTGCTGCCACAGCTCCCGCGGATGGTGGAAGCGGTGCCGCTCGGGGAGCCCTCTGAGCGTCTCGACCACCTGCGGGCGGGCGCCGGCGGCGGTGGCGGCGTCGACCAGGTCGTCCCGCTCGAGCGGCGAGCCGTTGAAGGCGCCCTCCAGGTGGTCGACGATCTCGACCCTGGTGACGGGCGGGATCTGGGTGGGGCGATGTGTGCCAAGAGCTCTCGGATAAGGCATATCGGTCCTCCCCCTGTCCGCCACTGTCCCTGCGGCCACAACTCTACTGTTACGTCACGGTAGAGTGGCAACTCTTGCGGCACAGGAGCCTGCGCATGGACGAGAACATGCACCAGATCGGCGAGGTGGCCAAGGAGGTCGGCCTCTCGCTGCGGACCATACGCCACTACGAGGAGCTGGGCCTGGTGCCCCCCTCGGGGCGCACCGGTGGGGGTTTCCGGCTCTACACCGACGACGACATCGAGCGATTGCGGCTGGTGAAGCACATGAAGCCGCTCGAGTTCTCGCTCGAGGAGATGCGCGACCTGCTGGAAGCCCGTGACGGCTTGGCCGCCGCCGTCGACGACGACACCCGCGGCCCCCTGCTGCAGCGGGTGGCCATGTTCGCGGCCGCCGCCGAGGAGCGCTGTGATCGCCTTCGGGAGCGGCTCCGGGCGGCCGAGAGCATGGCGGCGACGCTGCGCCGGGAGGCGTCCCGGCGGGGGATGGCTCGGCCACGACGGTGACCACCCTTCACCCCACCCCGTTCCCCGACATCGTCGCCGAGTCGACCAGGCGGCGGACGTTCGCCATCATCAGCCACCCCGATGCGGGCAAGACCACCCTGACCGAGAAGTTCCTGCTGTACGCCGGGGCCGTGGCCGAGGCGGGGGCGGTCAGGGCCCGGGCGGGCCGGCGACGGGCCACCTCGGACTGGATGGCCCTCGAGCAGCAGCGGGGCATCTCCATCACCTCCACCGTGCTGCAGTTCAGCTACCGCGACCATGTGGTGAACCTGCTCGACACCCCCGGCCACCGCGACTTCTCGGAGGACACATATCGTGTCCTCGCCGCTGCCGATGCCGCCATCATGGTCCTCGACACCGCCAAGGGCATCGAGGTCCAGACCCGCAAGCTCTTCGAGGTGTGCCGGGCACGCCAGCTGCCCATCCTCACGTTCCTCAACAAGTACGACCGGCCGGGGCGCGACCCGCTCGAGCTGGTCGACGAGATCGAGGACCAGATCGGTTTCCGCGCCACCCCGGCCACCTGGCCCGTGGGCATCCCCGGGGACTTCCGTGGCGTCATCGACCGTCGCAGCGGCGAGTTCATCCGCTACACCCGCACCTCCCGGGGCGCCACCGCCGCCCCCGAGCAGCTGGTCGAACCGGCGCTGGCGTCCGCCGAGGAGGGCGAGGCGTGGGACCGGGCGGCCGAGGAGTGCGCCCTGTTGGAGGGGGTCGGGGCCGACGTCGAGGCCAAGTCCTTCCTGGCGGGAGAGACGAGCCCGTTGTTCGTCGGCTCGGCGCTGACCAACTTCGGCGTGCGCCACCTGCTGGACGCCGTTGTCGACCTGGCGCCCGCTCCCGGCCCCCGTACCGACTCGGACGGCGGGGTGCGGGGCCTCGACCAGCCGTTCTCGGGGTTCGTGTTCAAGGTGCAGGCCAACATGGACCCTGCCCACCGCGACCGGCTGGCGTTCGTGCGGGTCTGCTCCGGGCACTTCGAGCGGGGCATGACGGTGACCCATGAGCCGTCCGGGCGGCGCTTCGCCACCAAGTACGCCACCAGCGTGTTCGGGGCCGAGCGCAGCACCATCGACCAGGCCTGGCCCGGCGATGTCATCGGCCTCGTCAACGCCGCCGACCTTCGCATCGGCGACACCCTCTACGTCGACGCCCCCGTCGCCTACCCCGCCATCCCGCGCTTCGCCCCCGAGCTGTTCGCCGTGGCCCGGCCCCGCGACACCTCGCGGTCGAAGCAGTTCCGCCGGGGCGTGGCCCAGCTAGACCAGGAGGGCGTCGTCCAGGTGCTGCGCGACGAGCACACCGGCGACGCCGCGCCTGTCCTCGCCGGGGTGGGGCAGATGCAGTTCGAGGTGTTCGCCCACCGCCTCGAGCGCGAGTTCGGCGCCGGCGCCGAGCTGGTGCGCACCGCCCACCGAGTCGCCCGCCGCACCGATGCGGCCACCGCCGAGAGGCTGCGGACCACCCCCGGGGCACGCGTCCTGGCTCGGGCCGACGGCGTCCTTCTCGCCCTCTTCGAGAGCCCCTACTGGCTGGAGCGGGTTGAGGCCGACCACCCCGATTGGACGCTCGACCACATCGTCGCCGGCTGATCCGATCCAGACGGGTGCGGCTACTCGGCGACGTCGCTGCTGGCGGGCGGCGTAGGCAGCACCACCAGCGTGGTGGGGACCAGCGAGGAGCCGGCCTCGGACAGGTGCTGGCCCCTACGGTCGTGCTCGCCGGTCTCAGACGCCCAGGGAGAGGCCAGCAGGGGCCACACGCCGGGGGTGGCCGGCAATGTGGGGCATCCGGCGCTAGCGGAACACCGCGAAGATCGCAGCGGCCAGCGCGCCAGCAATCAGCGGCGTGAGGGTCCAGGCGATCAGGAAGTCCCGGAGGGTACGGGTGTGGAGACGGGATGTGTCCTTGCCCGCGGCCCCGGCGATGGCACCGGTCGACACGTGGGTGGTCGAGAGGGGCAGGCCTCGGTTGGCGGCGAAGCCGACCAGCAGCGCCGTGGTGAGGTTCGCTCTGAAGCCCTCCACGTGGCTCATCTTGACGACGCCTTCACCGAGGCGGTGGGCGATCCGCATGCCGCCGAGGATGGAACCGGCGGCCATGGCGGCGGCGACCACGACGAGGATCTGGTGGATGGTCATGCCTGCCGGCACGAGGGCGAACGCGCCCACGGCCACGATCTTGGGCGTGTCGTTCAGCCCCCGGGCGAAGCTCGTGGCTCCACTCGAGAGCCAGTGGGCGCCGTTGACGGTGAACCCGAGCCGCCCGGACGAGGAGCCGTGGACCCCGCAGTCAGCCATGGTCCCCGTCGTCACCTTCGGAATGGGGAGGCTCACCGGCGCTGCGAGCACGCCTGCCGCTTGGGGATCGACCACCGGCGCCACCACCGGGTTCTCCAGGCTCAGGCAGACGCACTCCGGTATCCGCTGGGGCAGCAGGTTCAGCACCATCGAGACCAGGTAGGCGACGCCGACGCCGAGCAGAAGCGGCACGGCCACCCTGGTGGGCAATGCCTCGAAGTTGACCGCCCCTGCCGTGAGCAACAGCCCGGCCCCTACCAGCGACCCCACGATGGCGTGGGTGGTCGAGACCGGCAGCTTGGTGGCAGTGGCGAATGCGACCCACGCGGCGGTCCCGGCCAGGACGGCCAGGGCGAAGGCCGGGGTGGGCGTGGCCGTCACGGTTCCCGTGGAGAACAGCTCGGCCAGCCGGTCGGCGAGCTGCAGCGAGACGAGCGAGCCGCCCAGGGTCGCCACCGTGCCCCAGACGATGGCGGTGCGGTATCGGGTGACGCCGGCACCGGCCAGCGTGGCGACGCCCTTGGGCACATCATTGCTCCCGTTGGCGGCAGCCAGACCCACGACAAGGACGAGGATGGCGACAGTCATGGAGCCTCCGTGGGGAACCAGTGGGTGGGAGGGGCGTCACCGGACGTCCCCCGGCGCAGCGGGCGGGGTCGCCGCCGGGGCGGGCACCGCGAGCGAGGAGGTCGGGGTCAAGGAGACGACCGGTCTGGGCCCGGGCCATCCCATCAGGGTCGAGGGCATACGGCGTGAGCCGACCCTCTGCGCCTCACCGGCGCCCACACCAGCGCCCGCATCGACCGTGATCTGATTGATCGGGGGACTTTCCCAGAGGGAGGTCCCGGAGTTCAAGTGCCAGGCCTCGAGCCGCGACGTCGAGGGCCACAGCAAGGCCGGATGACGGTCACCGCCCGCTGAGGCCCTTGCCCACACCGGGGCACCACCCTGGCTCGGCTCAGCCGGCGCTCGACCGCCGACCGGGTCAGCGAATGGCCACCGCTCGGTGCTGTCGGCCGCCGACCCGTGCTGGTTCCCTACGAGGTGGTAGCGTTGCTCTGTCGGCGATGGAGCACCGCCGAGAGATCGCCTTCGGGCTGATGGCTCCTACCAACTCGGTAGGAGCCTTTTGCCGTTCCGGGACCAGATGATTAGCGGGAGGGGGACAGGTCCCCCTCCCGGCCTCCCCCTGACGCGGCCGTCGTGGGGGTGAGGTTGGTCGGGCCGGCAGAGCCGGCCCTCGTGCGACCAAGCTGCGCAGCGATGAGCGGTGCAGGGGTGGTGAACATCAACGACGTCCTTGACGGTCATGTTGGCCTCGAGGTCGATTGCGTCGACCGGCTGTACTTGAACGCCTATGTCCCAAACCTCCAGGTGGGTGGCCAGGTCGAGCGGTTCAGGTCATGTATCTGATGGCCTTTGAGGTCGCCGAGGATCTTGCCCACCCTGGCTGCCCCGTCTGTCGCGGCACGCAACGAGCCGCCTGGGATTGGGTCCGCGGCCTGCTCCACGAGGACGTCAACGATCCCGGCGTGCGGGAAGCGCCGAACGGAGCGGGGACTGTGTCCGGAGCACACGCGGCTGGTCGTGGCGGTCGCGGCCCACGAAGGCGACAGCCTGGGGTTGGGCATCGTCATGGAGTTTCTCCTCACCTTCGCCCGGCGCCGGCTCGACGGACAGGCACGTGCAACCGCCGGGCGGGATCGACGCCGACCGCGGCGGCGTCGATCCCTCACCGCTTGGAGCTGCGGCGCGTGCGAAGCCGAGACACGCCGCGCCGCCGCCTACCTGGAGATCCTCACGCAGGCCTCCAACGACGAGATGCGGAGCGCGATCGAGGACCCCGACCGGGCCCTTTGCCTGGTCCACCTCTCAGCCGCACTCGGCCGGACCGCCGACGAGCGGGACGCGAGTCTGCTCGTCCGAGTCGCGCGGCGACGAGCGGAGAAACTGCACGGCCGGGTCGCCGCCAGCTTGGGGGCCCATGCATCCACCGTGGGCCGGCGGGTGGGCGATGACGCCGTGCTGTGGCGAGAGGCGCCCGACTGGCTGGCCGGTGCACCCCGCCAGATCCCGCCGCGCGACCCGGAACGGGCTCCACGGTGAGCGGCTGGCCTGCCCGCCGTGTGCCCTTGGCGAGAGTGGTGGCTCCGGGATCGGGACGACCTCGCCGTGGTCGTGGCCGACGCCGTCCCACTGAGCCCAGTCGGTCGCCCGGTCTGGCAGGAGCCAGCAGACCCCGCCCCACGGGTGAAGGGTCGCCGCCACGTCCCTCCAGGAGAGCCGCACC
>JBOGHU010000017.1:0-25869 GCA_050742255.1 Acidimicrobiales bacterium | reverse complement strand
CCCTCCGAGCGACTCGGCGGCGTCGAGCGCCGGTCCCATCTCCAGGGCGGAGTGGCCCAGGCGGGTGCCGGTCCCCACCGCACCGGGGCCCATGGCCACCACCGCCGCGTCGGCGTCGAGCAGGTGGCGGGCGGCGACCAGCGCCGACCACAGGTTCACCGCCTCGTGGTCGCCGCCGAGGGCGTGGCCGGCGGTGACCGTGGCGTCGAGCAGCCCGGCCGCGGCCATGTCGGCGACCAGCTCGGACAGGGCCAGGGGTAGGGCGGCGGCGTCGGTCATCACGTGGACCAGCCGGGCACGGGGACGGAGGTGCTTGAACGCCACCGCCACGCAGGGGAGCTGGCTGTGGAGGCCGCAGACGACCACGGGCATGTCGTCGAGGTCGTCGGCGTCGGCCAGGGTGCCGGCGTGCAGCTCCTCGGCCGCTCCGGTGTCGGCCTGCAGGCTCGTGTACCGCAGCTTCATCACCTGGCCCGGGCCCGGTGCCCGCCACCCCGTGCGGGCCAGGTTCCAGTGGACCACGTGCCACCCGCCCGTGCCCAGGCCGAGCTCGACCGCGGTGGTGTTCACCACCACCGGGTCGCCCACCGAGACCGGGCCCACGAGCTCGGTCAGCACGTAGGCCCGCTCCGTGGCCGGTGCGGTGGCGCCACCGTCGGGGAAGGCCACCTCGACCCGCTGCAGGCCCGGCCGCTCACCCAGCATGGCGACGACCCTGGCGGTGCGGAAGGATGGCACGGCCGAGACGCCGCGCTACAGGGAGGCGATCAGCTGCTCGACCCGCTCGTCCCGGGACTTGAAGGGGTCCTTGCAGAGCACGGTGTGCTGGGCCTGGTCGTTGAGCTTCAGGTGCACCCAGTCGACGGTGTAGTCGCGCTTGGCCGCCTTGGCCCGACGGATGAACTCACCCCGCAGGCGGGCCCGGGTGGTCTGGGGCGGCTCCAGCCGGCCGGGACCGGCCCTGTCGATGTCGTCCTCGACGCAGACCCGGTCCACCAGTGCTCGGGCCTCCATGCGGTAGAAGAGGCCCCGGGCCCGGTTGACGTCGTGGTACTGGAGGTCCATCAGCGCCATCCGGGGGTTGGTGAGGGCGAGGCCGTGACGCTCCCGGTAGCTCTCCAGGAGGTGGTGCTTGATGACCCAGTCGCACTCCCTGTCGAGGGTCAGGGGATCCTTGGCCAGGGCGGTGAGGCAGTGCTCCCACATGCCCAGCACCTGCTCCTCCCCCGGGGTCACCCCCTTGGCGTCGGCGTAGCGCAGGGCCCGGGTCAGGTACTCCGACTGGATGTCGAGGGCGCTGACCTCCCGCCCGTTGACCAGCCGCACCCTCTTGGTGCAGCTGGTGTCGTGGCTGATCTCGCGAATGGCCCGGATCGGGTTCTCGAGGGTCATGTCCCGGAGCACCACCGAGCTGTCCTCCAGCATCCGCAGCAGCAACGACGTGGCACCCACCTTGAGGAAGGTGGCGTACTCGCTCATGTTGGAGTCGCCGACGATGACGTGGAGGCGCCGGTAGCGCTCGGCGTCGGCGTGAGGCTCATCCCGGGTGTTGATGATGGGGCGGCTGCGGGTGGTGGCGCTGGAGACGCCCTCCCAGATGTGCTCGGCCCGCTGGGATATGGAGTACGAGGCCCCTCGGGCGGTCTGGAGGATCTTGCCCGCCCCGGCGTAGATCTGGCGCGACACCAGGAACGGGATGAGCACCTCGGCGTAGTACCCGAAGTCGTCACGGCGACTGGTCAGGTAGTTCTCGTGGCAGCCGTAGGAGTTGCCGGCCGAGTCGGTGTTGTTCTTGAACAGGTAGATGACGCCCCGGATCCCCTCCTCGCGCAGCCGCTGCTCGGCGAAGTTGAGGAGCTGCTCGAGGATCCGCTCCCCGGCCTTGTCGTGGACGACCAGGTCGTAGACGGAGTCGCACTCGGGGGTGGCGTACTCGGGATGGCTCCCCACGTCGAGGTAGAGACGGGCGCCGTTCTCGAGGAAGACGTTGCTGCTGCGCCCCCAGGAGACCACCCGGCGGAACAGGTACCGGGCCACCTCGTCGGGACTCAGCCGACGCTGGCCCCGGAGCGTGCAGGTGACGCCGAACTCGTTCTCGAGGCCGAGGATGCGCCGGTGCACCCGGACAACCTACCGGTGGATCCGCCCCGCGGTGGCGTCAGGACCCGACCCTGGCGGAGTCGGGCCGGGCCGGGGTCGCAGCGGGGGTATCCTCGGGGCATGCCCAGCCTGCGGATGGTCCCGGTGACCACGGTGGCCAACGGCTTCGCCGCCCGGGTCATCGCCGCCCGGCTCGGGTCCGAGGGGATCGTCACCCAGCTCCGCGGCAACCTCGACGGGCCCTACCCCGTCGGCGACGTCGAGGTGCTGGTCAGCGTCGACGAGCTGGACGTGGCCAGCGAGATCCTCCTGGCCGACGAGGTGGAGTCGGCGCTCGACGCAACCGGCGCCGGGACCCACGACGAGCCGCCGGCCCCCGGCCTCGGCTGGTGGGCGGTCGCGGTGGTGGCCCTGCTGGTCGGGTTCACCGTCGTGCACGTCCTGGCCCGCGGCTGACCTCGCCGGCCAGCGCTGGAAGCGGCGCTAGGCCACGTCGGGGTGGGCCTCGGTGGCCCCGTACACCCACGCCTTGCCGGTCGCGACCACGCCCTCGCCGAGCGCCCTCCCCTCGGCCAGGGCGCCCTCCACCCTCGTGCGGGCCGAGGCCTCATCGGCGGCGGTGACCGACAGCTTGGCCTCGACCAGCACCTCGAAGGCCCGCCGGGGCTCCTCGAGGCCCGGGTCAGCACGGCCCTCCAGGTACCGTCCGAGCTGCTCGTCGAGGAGGCCGCGCCGCTCCCGCAGGCTGCCCGCCGCCAGCTCCAGGGCCTCCCGTCCGAGCGAGGTCAGGGCGTACACCCGGCGGGCGGGGCCGGACTCTCGGATCTCCCAGCTCGACTGCACCAGCTCGGAGCGCTCCAGCCAGTGCAGCGCCCGGTACACCGGGCTGGGGTCCTCGGCGCCGAGGCCGTAGGGCTTCAGGCGCTCGTTCAGGTCGAACCCGTGGCCGGGCCGCTCCGCCAGGACCAGCAGGAGGGTGGCCCGGAGCATGCCCCGGGGGCTGGCCAGGTCGTCGGCGAAGCGCTGCAGCTGGGGCGGATCCACCGGCTCCCCCCCCGACCCGCCGGGCACGCTGCCGGGCGGGGCCGTGAGGGCGATCCGGTAGGTCCGCCGACCTCGCACCTCCCGGGCGATGACGCCCTCCCCCTCGAGGCGGCCCAGCATGGCGTTGAGCGCGCCCTGGTCCCGGTACCCGACCGCCTTGGCCATGGCCCGGGTCAGGCTCCGGCCATCGGCGCTGGACACCTCGCCCCCATGGAAGGCGAGGTACTCGACGATCCTGGCCCGGCTCGTCGTCGCCGGGCCTGCTGGCCTGGTCACAGCCGTCCCTCTCTTCGGGAGCGCGATCAGCGCTCCCCGAGGTCGGCCAGGCGCCGCTCGACGCCCGCCCGCAGGTTGCGAAGCTGGACGACCTCGTCCTGGCTGGCGGTCACCTCGCCGCCGCAGCACTCGCAGCCGCAGCCGCAGGGCTCCTCGGCCTTGGTGACCACGGTCATGGCCGCGCAGCCGCACGTGCATGTGCTCTCGGTGGTGCTCATGGGTTGTCTCCTCTCTGGTTGGCTTGGTTGGGTGCGGGCTTGGCGGTGATCTGGAGGCCCTCGGAGGCGCACTGCCACGCCCCGCCGTCCTGCTCGGGGAGCCCGTCGTCGAGCATCCGCTGGATGTCGTCGCGGAGCCGGGTCAGGGCCCCCATCTCCTCCCCGAGCACGGTGAGCTTCTCCTCCAGCAGGGCACGGGTCCGCCCACAGGGGCACAGGCCCCGCTCTCGGATCTGGAGCAGCTCGCCGATCTCCTCCAGTCGCAGGCCGAAGCGCTGGGCCCGCTTTATGAACCGCACCCGCTCGACCGAGTCGCCGCCGTAGAGCCGGTACCCGGCCGCGCTGCGGTCAGGCTCGGGGAGCAGGCCGATCCGCTCGTAGTACCGCAGCGTGTCCGGCGAGGTCCCGACCTGATCGGCCAGCTTGGAGACCGTGAACTGACTCACAAGATCAGCCTAAGGGTTGGACCTCACTCCAAGGTCAACGGTTTTCGCCGATTTTCTGGGCGGCTCAGCCCAGCAGGGCGCCCAGGTCCTCGCCCTCGACCCGCCGGAACGCCCGCCGGCCCTGGCCCCGGTCGAGGACCGCCACCTCCAGCTCGGCCGGCGCCAGCGACCGGTCAGGACCGGCCAGGGCGGCGGTGGAGGACCTCAGGGCGGCGGCCAGGTCGGCCCCGGCGTCGTGGGTCTGGCCCAGGCGGCCCCCGATGGCGTCGATCTCGCCGCCCAGCACGGTGAAGCCGGTCTCGTCCATGACCGAGCCGTCGTAGAGGATGTGGAACATCTGGTCGCCGGCGCTGGTCTCCCCCACCTCGGCGATGAGGATCTCCACCTCCATGGGCTTCATCTCGTGGGTGAAGGCCTGGCCCAGCATCTGGGCGTAGCTGTTGGCCAGGCTGCGGGCGTCGACGTCGTCCCGGCTGTAGGCGAAGCCCTTGAGGTCGGCGGCCCGGACCCCGGCGATGCGCAGCTGGTCGAACTCGTTGTACTTGCCCACCCCTGCGAACGCGATGCGGTCGTATATCTCACTGATCTTGCGGAGGTTGCTGGAGGGGTTCTCGGCGCAGATGAGGATGCCGCCCTCGAAGGTGACCGCGGCCAGGCTCCGGCCTCGGGCGATGCCCTTGCGGGCGTAGTCGGCCCGGTCCTTCATCATCTGCTCGGGGGCCACGTAGAAGGGCATGCCCACCTCTCAGCCCTCCTCGCCGGCCCTGGGGATGGTGGGCACCGCCCCGGTGGAGGCGGTGCTCCTGGCCGCCGACAGGTGATCGAGCAGCCGCCGGAAGCGCTCGGAGACCTCCGGCTCGTCGACCCGGTCGAAGCCGGCCTCGGTGATGGTGGCCATGGTCGGGAAGATGCCCCGCACCAGGTCCGGCCCGCCGGTGGCGGCGTCCTCGTCGGCGGCCTGGAACAGGGCGGAGATGGCCAGGTCCAGCGCCCCGCCCCGGTCGAGGTCAGGCCGGTGGCCCATCTTGATGACGGTCGCGGCGTGGAGGCTGCCCGAGCCGGCGGAGGCGAAGTCGCCCTCCTCGTAGCGGCCGCCGGTGACGTCGTACTGGAACAGCCGCCCGGCGCGCAGGCGGAAGTCGTAGCCGGCGAACAGCGGCACCACGGCCAGGCCCTGCAGGGCGGCGGGCAGGTGGCTGCGCACCATGGCGGCGAGCTGGTTGGCCTTGCCGTCCAGGCTGAGCTCGGCCCCCTCGACCTTCTCGTAGTGCTCGAGCTGGAGCTGGAAGAGCTTGACCATGTCGGTGGCCGGCCCCGCCGCCCCGGCGATGGCCACGCCCGAGTGGCGGTCGGCGGGGAACACCTTCTCCATGGTCCGGTAGCTGATCAGGTTGCCGGAGATGGCTCGGCGGTCACCGGCCATGACCACGCCGTCGCCGTAGCGCAGGGCGGCCACCGTGGTGCCGTGGCTCACCCCCCGGACCACCCCGTCGGGGGGTGGGGGGACCGCGCCGGTCCGGCGCAGCAGCTCCGAGAAGCTCGGGCCCGGGTCCTCACCGGGCGGGAAGACAGGGAAGGGCATCGACTGCCGAGGCTACTCCCCGCCCTTCTGAACGTACGCCTTCACGAAGTCCTCGGCGTTGTCCTCGAGGACCTCGTCTATCTCCTCCAGCAGGTCGTCGAGCTCGGCCTTGATCCGCTCTCCCTTCTCGGACCGCTGGGGGACCTCCTCCACCGCGTCGTCGTGACGGACGCGAGCGGGCTTCCTCCTCTGCTCTCGTTCGGCCATGTGCTTCTCACCTCGCCCTCTACGCTCCGATGCGTTCGATCAGCTCGGCAGGGGTCGTACATCCTTCCAGCAACTCGGCAACATGTGAAGCAGTTCCCTTGAGGGGCTCCAGCATGGGCACCCGGCGCAGGGGGTCGCCACCGACGTCGAAGACGAGGGAGTCCCAGTTGGCGGCCACGATCTGGGCCGCCCAGCGCTGGAGGCAGCTCCCCCGGAAGTAGGCCCGGGTGGTCGTCGGAGGCTGGGTCATGGCCGCCTCGACGGCGTCGTCACGGCACAGGCGCTCGAGGTCGAGGCGGGCGACGAGGGACTTCCCGGGCCGGAGGTCGTGGTACTGCAGGTCCATGGCGGCCAGGCGGGGGCTGTCCCACCCCAGGCCGCCGCGCTCCCGGTAGGCACAGAGCAGGCGGTACTTCGCCACCCAGTCCAGGCTGGCGGCCAGCGACATGGGGTCGGTCTCGAGGCCGCTCAGGACTGCCTCCCAGCGGCGCAGGACCTCGGCGCCGACCTCCTCCCCCACCGCCTCCAGGCCTCGCGTCTCGGAGTACTTCTTGGCGTAGGTGAGGTACTCCCACTGCACGTCCAGGGCGCTGACGCGCCGCCCTCCGACCAGCTCCAGCAGGCCGGTCAGCTCCACGTCGGCCGACACCTGGCGCAGGGCGGCCACCGGCGCCGCCAGGGTGTGGTCGCGGGGCAGCTCGTCGTCCTCGATCATGGCCAGGACCAGGGCCGTGGTGCCGACCTTGAGGAACGTCGCCACCTCCGCCAGGTTGGCGTCGCCCACGATGACGTGGAACCGCCGGTACTTCTGGGGGTCACCGTGAGGCTCGTCACGGGTGTTCACTATGGGCCGCTTGAGCGTGGTCTCCAGCCCCACCTCCTCCTCGAAGAAGTCGGCCCGCTGGCTGAGCTGGAACCGCGTCTCCGACGAGGCCGGGCCCGGCGCCTCCGAGCCCACCTTCCCCGCCCCGGTGAAGATCTGGCGGGTCACGAAGAAGGGCATGATCCCCTTTACGATGTGGCCGAAGGGCACCGCCCGGTCCATCAGGTAGTTCTCGTGGCAGCCGTAGCTGTTGCCCTTGCGGTCGCTGTTGTTCTTGTAGACGACCACCTCCTGGCCGGGTGGGAGCACCTCCGCCGCGGCCTGCATCGACGACTGCAGGATGCGTTCCCCCGCCTTGTCCCACACGACCAGCTCGGCGGCGTCGGCGCACTCCGGCGTCGACAGCTCGGGGTGGGCGTGGTCGACGTAGTAGCGGGCGCCGTTGGTGAGCACGGCGTTGACCAGGTTGGTCTCCACCTCGGGCGCCATGGCCCCCTCGACGCTGTAGCCGCGGGCGTCGTTGCCCGGCGACTCGTCCTCGAAGTCCCAGCCCACCCGACGCTGGAGAGAGCTCACATAGGAGTTGATGAGGAGCGACGACACGGCGACGGGGTTGGACTCCTCGACGCCCCGGAGGACGATTCCGTACTCGGTCTCGATGCCGCACACCTTGCGGATGGCCACAGGCCGACCCTAGCGCCGCCCGGGCCGAACGGGGGCGTCACAGGTACTGGCCGGTGGCCACCCGTTCGATGGCCCGCCCGCCCGTCGTCTCGTCGGCACCGCCTGAGAGCAGGGTCCGCACGTAGACGATTCGCTCGCCCTTGCGGCCCGAGATCTTGGCCCAGTCGTCGGGGTTGGTCGTGTTGGGCAGGTCCTCGTGCTCCTTGTACTCCTGGGCGATCGAAGAGAGGAGGTCGGCGGAGCGGATGCCACGGCCTCCCCCCCCGATGAGGCGCTTGATGGCCAGCTTCTTGGCCCGCCGGACGATGTTCTCGATCATGGCCCCCGAGGCGAAGTCCTTGAAGTACAGGGACTCCTTGTCGCCGTTCTGGTAGGTCACCTCGAGGAACCGGTTCACGTCGTCGGTGCGGTACATGACCTCGACGGTCCGCTCGATCATGGCCCGCAGGGCCTTGTCGACGTCGCCGCCGCCCAGTTCTGCGACCTCGGGCTCGTCGACCGGGAGGTCGGCGGTCAGGTAGCGGCTGAAGATCTGGGCCGCGGCCGCCTCGTCGGGCCGCTCGATCTTGATCTTCACGTCGAGGCGCCCCGGGCGCAGGATGGCGGGGTCGATGAGGTCCTCCCGGTTGGAGGCCCCCACCACGATCACGTTCTTGAGGGCCTCGACCCCGTCGATCTCGGCGAGGAGCTGGGGGACGATGGTCGACTCCATGTCGGAGCTGATGCCCGTGCCGCGGGTGCGGAACAGGCTGTCCATCTCGTCGAAGAAGACGATCACGGGGACGCCCTCCTCGGACTTCTCCCTGGCCCTCTGGAAGACCAGCCGGATCTGGCGCTCCGTCTCGCCCACGTACTTGTTCAGCAGCTCGGGGCCCTTGATGTTGAGGAAGTAGCTGCGGGCCGCCGGCATGCCGGTGACCTCGCTCACCTTCTTGGACAGCGAGTTGGCGACCGCCTTGGCGATGAGGGTCTTGCCGCACCCGGGCGGGCCGTACAGCAGGATGCCCTTGGGGGCCGGCAGCCGGTACTCCTCGAACAGCCGGCGGTGGATGAAGGGCAGCTCGATGGCGTCGGTGATCTGCTCGATCTGCTCGTCGAGGCCGCCCACGTCCTCATAGGAGACGTCGGGCACCTCCTCCAGGATCAGCTCCTCCACCTCGGGGCGGGGGAGCTTCTCGAGCAGCAGGCCCGAGCGGGAGTCCATCAGCAGCGTGTCGCCGGCCCGCAGGTGCTCGTCGAGGAGGCGGTCGGACATCTCGACGACCCGCTCGTCGTCGGCCCGGCCCACCACGAGGGCGCGCCGGCGGTCCTCGAGGAGCTCCTTGATGGTGACCACCTCACCCGCGACCTCCGAGTTCCGGGCCATCACCACGTTGAGCGACTCGTTGAGGACCACCTCGGCGCCGCGGGGGACCGACTCCGCGTCGAGGTTGGGGTGCAGGGTGACCCGCATCTTGCGGCCACCCGAGAAGACGTCGACCGTGCCGTCGTCGTTGTGGCCGATGAGGGTGCCGTAGGCGGCGGGGGGCCGGGTGAGCTTCTCCACCTCCTCCCGCAGGTTGGCGATGTGCTCGCGCGACTCCCTCAGGGTGTAGGTGAGCTTCTCGTTCAGCGACACCGCCTGGGCCAGCTGGCCCTTGGTCTCCAGCAACCGCTCCTCGAGGGCACGCACCCGGCGGGGGGTGTCCTGCAGCTTCCGCCGCAGGACCGCCACCTCCTCCTCCAGCGCCCGGGCCTGGCGGCGCAGCTCCCCGAGCCCGGCCTCCTCGTTCCCGGCCTCCTCCTCGTTCCCGGCCTCCTCGTGCTCGGCCATGGGACCACCTCCTGTCCCTCCCGGGCCGACGATACACGGCCGCCCCCGCCGATCGGGGGCACACCAGGTTGGATTTCTCCGGTGGGGACCGGGTAAATTGGTGGGCGTAGGAGATCGACCCACCCGCCGACGACCAGGAAGGTGCAGGCCACATGGCAATGAGAGTTTGGATCGACCAAGACCTGTGCACGGGTGACGGCCTGTGCGAGGAGATCGCGCCCGACGTGTTCACCTTGCTCGACGACGGCCTGGCCTACGTCAGGGAGGGGGACAAGGTCTTCAGCGACCCCGGCGGCGCCGAAGGCTTGGCCAACATCCCCGAGGGCAGGCTGGACGACGTCATCGAGTCGGCCGAGGAGTGCCCCGGGGAGTGCATCTTCATCGAATCGGCCTGAGCTCGGGCCCTCTCCCCGAGGCCCCCTCCCCGAGGCCCGTTGCCCGAGCTGCGCGTCGACGGCGCCGCCCTCCACTACGCGGACACGGGCGGGAGCGGGCCGCCCGTCGTCCTGCTGCACGCCTTTCCCCTCAGCTCCGCCATGTGGTCGGCACAGCTGGAGGCGTTGGCGGGCCGTTACCGGGGGATCGCCCCTGACCTGAGGGGGTTCGGGGGCTCCGACGTCCCCGTCGAGCCCGCTTCGTACTCCATGGACGGCTACGCCGACGACGTGGCCGCCCTGATCGACCATCTGGGATGTGGTCCGGTGACCCTGGTCGGCCTCTCGATGGGCGGCTACGTCGCCTTCGCCTTCCTGCGCCGCCACCGTCGCCTGGTGCGCGCCCTGGTCCTGGCCGACACCCGGTCGGCGGCCGACTCCGACGAGGTCCGTCGCCGGCGGGCGGCCCAGCAGCGGGAGGTGGGCCAGGGGCGCGCTCGAGCGGTGATCGACGCCATGGCCAACGTCCTGCTGAGCGACCGCGTCTACCCGGTGGTGCGGGACCGGGTGGTGGCGCTGATGGACCAGCCTCCCGTCGGCATCATCGGCGCCCTCGAGGCCATGAAGCACCGCCCCGACGCCACCCCCGGGCTGGGCGCCATCGACGTCCCCACCCTGGTCGTGGTGGGCGAGGAGGACCCGACCGCGCCGGTGGTCACGGCCCGGGCCACGCACCAGGCCATCCCCGGCTCCGAGCTGGTCGTGCTCCCCGGTGCCGCCCACCTCGCCAACCTGGAGGCTCCGGCCGCCTTCAACGACGCCCTGCTGGGCTTCCTCGACCGGGTGGGCCCCCGCCCACCGGCGGGGGCCTGAAGCCGGGTCCTGCGTGGGTGGACCAGGTCAGCTGGTCTCTCCGGTCGCCCACCGTCGCCCAGCGACGGCCCGTGACCGGAGAGCGCCTGAGCCGCTCCTGAAGGGATCGGCGCCGCGTGGCGCCCGACCTGGGCCGGGGGGCGGCGGGGCGCAGAGCCGCCTACCGCAGGCAGGGGCCGGTGTCGGCCTCGCCGCGGGGCGCAGCCAGCACCGCCTCCACCTCCTCGGTGGCCAGGGCGTAGGCGGTGGCGGCCCGGTCCGGGGCGATGGCGAAGGCGACCCCGACGACCGATCCGTCCCCGTCCACCAGGGCCCCGCCGGAGTCACCGGGAGCCAGTCCGCTGGCGAGGATCAGCACCTGGCGGCGCGTGGGCCGGCGGTCGTATAGGTCCCGTCCCAGCGCCTCGACCTCGTCCCGCACCGCGTAGGGGGCCACCCGCAGCGCCCCTCCGCCCGGGTACCCGAAGACCGCGCCCACATCGCCGACGCCGGCGTCACCGAGGGGGAGGGGGCTCGCCCCCAGACGGGGGGCGGCCAGCAGGGCCAGGTCACGGTTGGGGTCGAACACGACCACCCTGGCCGCCACCTGGGCTCCACCCGGGCTGACCAGCTCGATCTCGTGCTCCCCTGCGACCACGTGGGCGTTGGTCACGACCACCCCGGGCTGGGCCACGAATCCGCTCCCCTCCTGGATCCGCCCGCACGCCTGTCCCTCGACCCTCACGGTCGAGCCGGTCACCGCGGCCACCACCGCCGGGCTCGGTCCCGCCCCCGCCGGGGGGGGCACGAGGTCGGGCGAGGGCCGCAGATCGGCGAAGACCTGGGGGAACGGGGTCTCCCGCACCAGCTGGCGCAGGGTCCGCAGGGCGTCGGGGGGGGCGGGGGCGACCTCGTCGATCGCCTGCCCGATGGCCGACGCGCGGGCCTGGCGAGAGAGCGTGCCGGGCACCTCGGCCATGGCCGGCAGGAGCAACCACAACCCGACCAGCACGCTCAGCCCTCCGGCCAGGGCCCCCACCACCTGGTCGACCGGCACCCCGGCGCGCGGGAGCGACAGCCGGGCCCGCACCCCTACGAGGAGCCCGAGGCCCTGACCGAAGGCGGCCCCCAGCAGCAGCACCGCCACCGCCACCACCAGCCGCTCGGCGGGGTTGGGGCGGGGGATCAGCTCCACGAGGGTGGGGATGAAGACGACGGCCACGATCGCGCCCAGCACCAGCCCCGCCCACGAGAGCGCCCGGGCCAGGAACCCGCTCCGGTAGCCTCCGAGGGCGGCCAGGCCCACCAGGACGATGGCGGCCAGGTCGAAGAGGTTCACGCCGGGAGCCCCGCCGGCCTGAGGCCGCCCGGCACCGGCCCCAGGAGACGGGCGGTGGTGAGGAAGCCGGTGTGGGCCACCATGCGGTGGTCGGGCCGCACCGCCTGGCCCTGGACGTGCCAGGTGCGCTGGAGCACCTCGACGGTCTGGGCCAGCTCGAAGCGGCTCCCGGCCAGGGCCGACCGCAGGCGGCCCACCTGGACGATGGAGGGGGTGTAGGCGGCCAGGATGCCCCCGGCCCGCAGGGCCGCCTCGGCATGGCCCACGACCTGCCAGGGCTCGGGCACGTCGAGAAGGATACGGTCGAGGTCGCGCTCGGCGATGCCGGCGTAGACGTCCCGCTCCTGGACGCGGTAGCGGTGTGCCGCCTCCTCGCCGAGGAAGCTGACCACGTTGGCCCGGGAGCGGGCCACGAAGTCGGCGCGCACCTCGTAGCCCACGACCTCGGCCCCCGCCCGCACCAGGGTCGCCGACAGCGCCCCCGACCCCACCCCGGCCTCCAGCACCCGGACCCCGGGGAAGATGTCGGCCAGGACTAGGAGGGCGCCGAGGTCCTTGGGGTAGATGACCTGGGCGCCCCTCGGCATCTGCAGGACGAAATCGGCCAGGGTGGGGCGCATGGCCGTGTAGCGGGCCCCGCTCGTGGAACGGACCGTCACCCCCTCCCCCCGGCCCAGGACCTGGTCGTGGGCCACCACACCGGTGTGGGTGTGGAACTCCCCGTGCTCGGTGAGATCGACCAGGTGGTGGCGGCCCCGGCTGTCGACGAGGATGACGCCCTCGCCGGCGGTGAACGGTGCGCTCAACTCAACACTCGACTGGGCCGGGAGCCCCCTGGTCAGGTCCGGGGGCGTGACCTGCCACGCCCGTCCCCGTCATCAGGTGCGGCCGCCGATATGACCAGGGTCTGGCCGGGCCGGAGCGTCTCGCTGAAGGCGACCTCGGGCTCCCTGGCCGCGAGGCGGCGGAGCAGGCGGGCCCCGAGGAGCAGCACCCACACCGCCGTCCAGCCCCTCGACCCACCCAGGGGGCCCTTGACCAGGCTGCTCCGGTGCAGGCGCCGCAGCATCAGACCCGCCGGACCTCCACCACGGTGGTGCGCTTGTGGCCCCTGCGGCGGCCCAGCAGGTACGTCACCGCCGCGGCTCCCACCGCCGCTGCCGTCCCGGCCCAAACGACGAGGTTACGGCTCGACTCCGCCACCGAGTCGACCTCGGAGCGGATCTCCTCCAGCTTGGCCTCGAGGTCACGGCGGCCGACGCGCCGGTCGGCGCCCGACGACGGCCCTGTGCTCATCGGTCCCCCTTCCGCCGGGTGGCGGCCGAGAGGGCCAGGGCCGCCACCACCGCACAGGCGACCAGGGTGATGGCGTACGGAGCCCATGACCAGTTCCCGGCGAAGGTCGACCCGGTCTCGCTCTGGAGCAGCCGCAGGACACCGATGGCGACCACGACCGTGCCGATGCCGAGCAGCACGGAGCCGGCCGTGCCCAAGGCGACGAAGCGCCCCAACCCCTTGATGGGGTCGACCGTCGCCTGCCTGACGTAGGTGCGCAGCAGGTCCCACAGCTCGGCCGCCAGGGTGGGCAGCGACTTGTCGGGCATGTCGGAGGGTGCCACCGTGGGTCTTCCTATCCTCCCTGCAGGCGCCTGGCAAGCACCGCCGCCTCGTCACGGAGGAGCCCGGCCAGCCGCTCCAGGCGGTCCCCGGGCGTCGGCGCCGCCAGCAGGGCCAGCTTGTCGAGGGGGCCGAGGGGCGCCAGCCAGGTCATCTGGTAGCCGGCCACCACCGGGTCCTCGTCGACACCGGCCAGGGCCACGGCGGCCCGCCCGGCGGGCTGCCCGGCCTCGGCGCCGAGCGCCAGGACCCGCCGCAGCGCCGACAGCGCCTCCCGGCGGACCGCACCTCCGCCCGGGCTCGGGGACGGATCGGCCCAGTCCACGACCTCGGCGCGGGGGTAGGGGGCATCGGCGAGCCACCGCACGACGCGGGCCCGTCGTGACCCCACCACCCCCAGCGCCCAGCGACCGCCCTCGAGCGGCACCGCCAAGAGGATGCGGGCCACGCACCCCACGTCGAAGCGGACGTCGCCACCGCCGACCTCGCTGCCCCGCTCGATGAGGACCACGCCGAGCTCGGGCGTCCCCTCCAGGCAGGCCCGGACCAGCTCCTGGTACCGCGGCTCGAACACGTGCAGGGCCAGCGGGGCACCGGGTACCAGCACCGTGCCCAGCGGGAACATGGGCATGTGGCCGGCCACCGCGGTCAGGCGGCCGGGGCGTACCCGGCGGGGCCGAGCGCAGCCACGTCCACCCGGGCCGGGTACTCCACCAGCCCCGCCCCCAGGTCGTCCTGGAGCGGCACCGCCTGGGCGGAGCGGCCGATGCCGTTGACCACGTAGGAGAAGATGAGCTCGGACCCGCTCTCGGTCCGGGCGTACCCCGCCAGCGCCGCCACCCCCATGATCGAGCCCGTCTTGGCCCGGAGGCGGCCCCGCGCCAGGGTGCCGAGGAAGCGCTTGGTGAGGGTGCCGCTGTGGCCGGCCACGGCCAGCCCGCTGTCGAGGGCGTCGCCCTCGGGCGCCCGGGACAGCACGGCGTGGAGCAGCCGGCAGGTGACCCGGTTGCCCGAGTCCAGGCCGGAGCCGTCCACGACCGTCGCCCCGCCCGCCCCCCCGACCACATCGGCCACCGCCTCGGTGACGGCCGCCGCCCCCGCCGCCGTCGTGCCCCCGCCGCCGACCTGGCGGCCCAGCTCCTTCAGGAGGAGCTCGGCCGTCCCGTTGTCGCTCTCCTGAAGCATCTGGCCCACCAGCTCGGCGATGGTCGGGGAGTCGATGGCGGCCACCACGTCCAGGCCCTCGGGCCGGGGCCCGGCCGCGGGCCCGCCCGCCACGACCACCCCACGGCTGGCCAGGAGGTCGATGAGGGCCCCGGCAGCACCGGCGGCGGGGTCCTCGAACGGCACGTCCTCGGGGTCCCACGCCGCGAAGCCGTCGTTCACCGACAGGGCGGACAGCGGCCCGGTCTGGTGCTCGGCCATGTAGCGGGGCGGCCAGCTGGCGACGTAGCGGCGCTGGTCGTAGCGGCCGTCGTCCCCGACCACCCGGCCCCGCACCTCCCGTACGCCCGCCCCCACCACGCGGTCGGCCAGCGTCTCGAGGGGCGTGAACAGGGCGGGTTGGCGGGTGAAGTGGTCGGCCCAGGGCCTGGTGCCCAGGACCGGGTCGCCCCCCCCGACCAGCCACAGGTCGCCGTCGACCACACCTCCGGCCCCGAGGGGGGGGCCCAGCACCGTGGTCCTCAGCCGGGCAGCGGGCTCGAGGCGGTCGAGCACGGCGGTGGCGGTGAGCAGCTTCAGGGTCGACGCCGGAACCACCGCCTGGTCGGGCTGGCGCTCGTACACCACCCGACCGGCCTCGGTCACGAGCAGGCACGAGGAGGGAGGGCTGGCCGACCACACCTGGTCGAGAGCCGCCTCCAGGCGACGGTCGCCCACGGCCCGGGCGACCACCGAGGGCGCTCGCCTCAGCGAGAGCACGGGAGCGTCGGTGGCACCGGCGGGCGGCGCCGGACCGGCCTCGGAGGGGGGGCCGAGCCGCACCGCCGCCACCCCGCACGCGAGGGAGATGAGGGCGAGGACGGCCAGGTGGAGCTGTCGGCGCACGAGCCGAAGATAGAGGCGGTCCCTCAGGGTTCGAGCGCGGAGCGCACGAAGGCCCGCACGTGGTCGAGGCGACGGGCCAGGGCCTCCTCGCCCAGGGGGTCCTCGCCGAGGAGGCCCTCCAGGAAGTGCACGTCGCTGAAGTAGGTGAACAGGGCCCCGTAGCCGGTCAGGAGGAGCTGCTCGGGGTCGTGGCGGCGGAACCGGCCCGCAGCCATCTCCCGCTCGAAGAACCCCGCCGCCCGCTGGAAGTGGGGCCGCAGCGCCTCGCCGACGTTGATGTCGAGGTGGGCGCCGCTCTCGATCGCCTCCCGGCGGACCAACCGGACGAAGTCCGGGTTCTCCTTGAAGAACGCGAAACCGGCGTCGAGCACGTGGTCGAGCTGTCGCCACCCCTCCCGAGGGGTGACCCCAACCGCCTCGTCCACCCGGACCGCCCAGTCGGCCAGGGCGCGGGTGAAGACCTCCCGGTACAAGGCCTCCTTGGAGGTGAAGTGGTGGAGCAGGCTGGGCCGGCGGATGCCCACCACGTCGGCGATGTGCTTCAACGAGGTGCCGTCGAAGCCGTGCTCGGCGAAGGCCCGGGTGGCGGCGGAGATTATGGCCTCGCGCGTCGAGGATGGCGAGGTTTCGGCGGTAGCCACCACCAAAGGGTACCGGAGCCCCCGGCGCCGGGACCTCAGGTCTTGGGTCGGGGCCTCGGCGGTAGCCTACCGACCCGTAGGTAGGCTAGCGTGGCAGGATGTCTCCCCTTCTCCTCGCCGTGGTGGTGGGCCTCGCCGTCAGCCAGCTGGCCACCTTCGTGACCACGATCTACCTCCATCGGACCCTGGCCCACCGCGCCCTGGTCCTGCGACCGGGGGTGACGGCCGTCTGCCGGGCCCTCACGTGGGTCACCACCGGCATCCGCCCCCGCCAGTGGGTGGCGGTGCACCGCAAGCACCACGCCCACACCGACGTGGATGGTGACCCCCACTCACCTCTCCTCGAGGGCTTCGCCATGGTGCAGTTCGCCAACGCGGTGCTGTACCGGCGGGTCGCCGGCGATCCCGCCCAGGTGGCCCGCTACGCCCGCGACCTCCCCCCCGACCGCTGGGACCGGGCCCTCCTGGACCACGCCCTCCCCGGCCTGGCCGTCGGGATCGCCCTGCTCGTCGCGGTCTTCGGGGCGGTCGTCGGCCTCGTCGCCGCAGGGGTCCACGCCGTGGGCTACCTGCTCCTGAACGCCGCCGTCAACGCGGTGGGGCACCGCTTCGGCCGCCAGCCCCACGACAACCCGGCCCGGAACTCCCAGTGGCTGGCCTGGATCACCGCCGGTGAGGGCCTCCACAACAACCACCACGACCAGCCCACCTCGGCCCGCCTGGCCCACGCCCGGGGCGAGATCGACCCGGGCTGGTGGGTGATCCGCGCCCTGTCCGCCCTCGGGTGGGTCACGCCCCGGCGGCGACGAACAGCCACCGCCCGGCAGGCGGCCTAGCCCGGCCCGGCCCGCCCTGGGGTGGGGCCGGTCGCCGGCGGTAGCCTCGGCTGGGATGCCCTTCACCGCCGCCCTCTCCCAGCACCCCCTCCCCACCCACGCCGTGGGCGAGGTGGTGGGCCAGGTGCTGGACCGCCTGGGCGAGGGCCCTGACCTGGCCGTGCTCTTCGTGGGCGCCACCCACACCGGCGCCATGGAGGACATCGCCGCCGCCGTCCGCGACGCGCTCCGCCCCCGGGCCCTGGTCGGCTGCAGCGCCTCGACCGTCGTGGGTGGGCGGCGGGAGGTCGAGGGCGGGCCGGCGGTGGCCCTGTGGGCGGGACGGCTGGGCATGGGGCGGCCCCTGCGGCTCACCGCCGACGTGGCCGCCGAGCCCATGGGCTTCCGCGGCTTCCCGCCGGCGGCCGAGGTCCCCGACGACGCCGCCGCCGTCCTCCTCCTGGCCGACCCCTTCACCTTCCCCGCCGACCGGTTCCTCGACCACCTGCGGGACCGGGTCGGCGTCGACCTGGCGGTGGTGGGCGGGCTGGCGTCGGCGGCCCGGGGGGCGGGGGGGAACCGCCTGGTGCGGGACGGGACCGTGTACGCCGACGGGGCGGTGGGGGTGGTGCTCGGAGGCGTGGACCTGGAGACGGTGGTCTCCCAGGGGTGCCGGCCGGTCGGAGACCCCATGGTCGTGACGAGCAGCGAGCAGCAGATCATCTTCGAGCTGGCCGGCCGCCCCGCCCTCGAGCGCCTCCAGCAGCTCGTGGCCGGCCTCGACCCCGCCGACCTCCAGCGGGCCCAGCAGGGCCTCCACCTGGGCCGGGTCATCGACGAGCGCAAGCCCACCTTCGGCCGGGGCGACTTCCTCATCCGCAACGTCCTCGTCGCCGACCGGGAGACCGGCGCGGTGGCCGTCGGCGACCGCATCGAGGTGGGCGCGACCGTGCAGTTCCAGGTGCGCGACGCCTCCTCGGCCGACGAGGACCTCCGCCAGCTCCTGGGCCCCTGCGCCGCCGACGGCGCCCTGGTCTTCACCTGCAACGGTCGGGGCACGAACCTCTTCGACGTCCCCGACCACGACGCCGAGGTGGTCTCGGGGGCCCTCCGGGAGGCCCCCCTGGCCGGCATGTCGTGCGCGGGCGAGATCGGGCCGGTGGGGGGCCAGAACTTCCTGCACGGGTTCACGGCCTCGGTGGTGCTGTTCCGCGACCGCCAGCCGCCGCCCGGCACCGGGCCCGGCGGGTAAGGTGGCCCCATGAGTGATCACGCGCAGTGGCAAGAGCTCGGGCAGCAGCTCCGGGTGGACTCGGTCCGCATCGCCGCTGTCACCAAATCGGGCCATCCCACCTCGGGCATGTCGGCGGCCGACCTGATGGCGGTGCTGTTCAGCGCCCACCTCCGCTACGACTTCGACGACCCGGCCAACCCTGCCAACGACCACCTAATCTTCTCCAAGGGCCACGCCTCGCCGCTGCTCTACTCCTTGTACCTGGCGGCGGGGGCGGTCACCGAGGAGGAGTTCCTCACCTACCGCCTGTTCGGGAGCCGCCTCGAGGGCCACCCCACCCCGGTGCTGCCCTGGGTCGACGTGGCCACCGGCTCGCTCGGCCAGGGCCTGCCCATCGGAGTGGGCGTGGCCCTGGCCGGCCGCAGCCTCGACCGCCTCCCCTACCGGGTGTGGGTGTTGTGCGGGGACTCGGAGATGGCCGAGGGGTCCATGTGGGAGGCGTTCGAGCACGCCGCCCACGCCCGTCTCGACAACCTCACCGCCATCATCGACGTCAACCGGCTGGGCCAGAGCACCGAGACCATGCACGGCTGGGACCTCGACTCCTACCTCGACCGCATCCGGGCCTTCGGGTGGCACGCCATCGCCGTCGACGGCCACGACGTGGCCGCCGTGGACCGGGCCTACGCCGAGGCGGCGGACACCGAGGGCCGCCCCACCGCCGTGGTGGCCCGGACCCTCAAGGGCAAGGGCGTGGCCGCGGTGGAGGACCAGCCCGGCAAGCACGGCAAGGCCGTCACCGACCCCGACGCCGCCATCGAGGAGCTGGGTGGCCGGCGCAGCATCCGGATCCGGGTGGCCAAGCCCACCGACGGCGCCACCCCCCACACCTTCCCCTCCGGCCGCCTGGAGCTCCCCCGCTACGAGGAGGGCGACGAGCTGGCCACCCGCAGGGCCTACGGCGACGCCCTGGCCGCCCTGGGCGGGGGCCGGGGGGACGTGGTCGCCCTCGACGGCGAGGTCAGCAACTCCACCTACAGCGAGATCTTCCGCGACGCCCACCCCGACCGCTACTTCGAGATGTACATCGCCGAGCAGCAGATGGTGGCGGCGGCGACAGGGTTCCAGGTGCGAGGGTGGCTGCCGTTCGTCTCCACCTTCGCCGCCTTCCTGACCCGGGCCTACGACTTCGTGCGCATGGCCGCGGTGAGCCGGGCCGACCTGTGCCTGGTCGGCTCCCACGCCGGGGTCTCCATCGGCGAGGACGGGCCCTCCCAGATGGGCCTGGAGGACCTGGCCGCCTTCCGGGCGGTCCACGGCAGCACCGTGCTGTACCCCTGCGACGCCAACCAGACCGCCCGGCTGGTGCCGCTGATGGCCGACGGCAGCGGCATCCGCTACATGCGCACCACCCGGGCGGCCACGCCGGTGATCTACGGCCCCGACGAGACCTTCGAGATCGGCGGCAGCCGGGTGGTCCGCTCCTCCGACGACGACCAGGTCACCATCGTGGCGGCGGGCATCACCCTCCACGAGGCCCTGGCGGCGGCGGAGGCCCTGGCCGAGGAGGGGGTGTCGGCCCGGGTCATCGACCTGTACTCGGTCAAGCCCGTCGACGCTGCCACCCTGAGGGCCGCCGCCCGGGCCACCCATGGACGGGTCCTCACCGTCGAGGACCACTGGCCCGAGGGCGGCCTCGGCGACGCCGTGCTCGACGCCCTGGCCGAGGGCGACCCGCCCGCCCGGGTGGTCAAGCTGGCGGTTCGGGAGATGCCCACCTCGGGTACACCCGCGGAGTTGCTGCACGCCGCGGGGATCGACGCCACGTCCATCGTCGAGGCGGTGCGCAAGCTGACGAGCAGCTAGACGCCCTACTACCGGGAGGGAGGGGCCGTCCGTGACCAAGCTCCAGGACCTGTACCGCACCCACGGTCAGAGCCCGTGGCTCGACAACCTGAGCAGGGACGGGCTCGCCGACGGGTCGATCGCCAGGTGGGTCGAACGGGGCGTGCGGGGCCTGACCTCCAACCCCACCATCTTCCAGAAGGCCATGTCGGCGGGAGACCGCTACGACGCCCAGCTGGCCGAGCTGGTGGGCGGGGGCGCCTCCGTCGAGGAGGCCTACTGGCAGATGGTCACCACCGACATCGCCGACGCCCTGGCTCTCCTGCGCCCTGTCTACGACCGCAGTGGCGGGTCGGACGGGTTCGTCTCCCTCGAGCTGGCCCCGGCCCTGGCCCGCGACACCCCCGGGAGCATCGACGCCGCCCGCCGCTTCCACGACCAGGTCGCCCGGCCCAACCTGTTGGTGAAGATCCCCGCCACCCCCGAGGGCATCCCCGCCATCCGCCAGATGGTCAGCGAGGGCCGCAACATCAACATCACCCTGATCTTCAGCCTGGAGCGGTACGCCGAGGTGATGGAGGCGTACCTCTCGGGGCTGGAGGCCTTCGAGGGGGACCGCTCGACCGTGCACAGCGTGGCCTCGTTCTTCGTGAGCCGCATCGACACCGAGGTCGACCGGCGCCTCGAGGCCATCGGCACCCCCGAGGCCGGCGCACTGCGGGGCCGCACCGCGGTGGCCCAGGCCAAGCTGGCCTACCGGGCCTTCCGCCGGGCCTTCTCCGGGCCACGCTGGGAGGCCCTGGCCCGGTCCGGCGCCCACCTGCAGCGGCCGCTGTGGGCGTCGACATCGACCAAGAGCCCCGACTACCCGCCCACCCTCTACGTCGACAGCCTCATCGGCCCCG
Organism: Acidimicrobiales bacterium; assembly: GCA_050742255.1. Lineage (GTDB taxonomy): Bacteria > Actinomycetota > Acidimicrobiia > Acidimicrobiales > CADCSY01 > JBOGHU01. The sequence goes on along the minus strand of JBOGHU010000017.1, from coordinate 5,005 downwards.
ACACGGTCAACACCATGCCGCCGGGCACCCTCGACGCCTTCGAGGGCCAGGGCACCCTGGCCCGCACGGCCGACGCCGAGGTGGAGGACGCCGAGTCCGTCTTCGACCAGCTGAGCCAGGTCGGGGTGGACATGGCCGACGTCAGCCAGGTGGTGGAGGACGAGGGGGTGGCCGCCTTCGCCAAGTCCTTCGACGAGGCCCAGGCCAGCCTGGAGGCCAAGACCGCCGAGGTCGCGGGCCGCTCGTGACCGAGCCTGCGGGCTCGGCGCACCCGTTGTTCGAGGGGCTTCGCGCCGAGCGCGTGGCGCCCCCCACAGCGGTGGTCATCTTCGGCGCCAGCGGGGACCTCACCGCCCGCAAGCTCATGCCCGCCCTCGCCCACCTGGCCGCCCGTCGGCAGGTGGACCCGGCCACCGCGGTGGTGGGCGTGGCGCGCAGCGATCTGGGCGAGGACGGCTTCCGGAAGCGGATGCGGGAGGCGGTCGGCGCCGGCGGCCCCGGTGTGGACCACCCCAGCTGGGACCGCCTGGAGGGGAACCTGCGCTACCTCTCGGGCAGCTACGACGACCCCGACACCTACGCCCGGCTGGCGGCGGTGCTCGACGAGCTCGACCACCGGCCGGGCACCTCGGGCAACCGCCTCTACTACCTGTCCACCCCGCCGGGGGTCTTCGCCACCGTGGTGGCGTGCCTGGGCGCCCGGGGGCTGCACAAGCCCGGCCCCGGTGGCCGCTTCGCCCGGGTGGTCATCGAGAAGCCCTTCGGCCGGGACCTCGCCACCGCCCGGCGGCTCGACGCCGACCTGCACCGGGTGCTGGCGGAGGACCAGCTCTACCGGATCGACCACTACCTGGGGAAGGAGACCGTCCAGAACGTCCTGGCCCTGCGCTTCGCCAACGCCATCTTCGAGCCGCTGTGGAACCGCCAGTACGTGGACTCGGTGCAGGTCACCATGGCCGAGCCCGGGGGCGTCGGCCACCGGGCCGGCTTCTACGAGCAGGCCGGGGCCCTGCGCGACATCGTGCAGAACCACCTGCTGCAGGTGCTGGCCCTCACGGTGATGGAGCCGCCGTCGGCGATGACGCCCACCTGCATCCGCGACGAGAAGGTCAAGGCCCTGGGGGCGGTCGACATCCCCGAGCCGCACGAGGTCGGCGACGAGGTGGTCCGGGGCCGCTACACGGCGGGGTGGGTGGACGGCGAGAGGGTCCCGGGGTACCTGGAGGAGGGGGGCGTGGCTCCCGACAGCGTCACCGAGACCTACCTGGCCCTGCGCCTGCGGATAGACAACTGGCGCTGGGCCGGGGTGCCGTTCTACCTGCGCACCGGCAAGCGCCTGCCCAAGCGCATGACCGAGGTGGCGATCGAGTTCCACGGGGTCCCCCACCTGCCCCTCGCCCCCACCCAGGTCCGTCAGCTGGCGCCCAACGTCCTGGTGCTGCGCATCCAGCCCGACGAGGGCATCACCCTCACCTTCGGGGCCAAGGTGCCGGGGCAGGCCTTCGACGTGCGGTCGGTGGCCATGGACTTCTCCTACGGAGCCGCCTTCCTGGAGCGGGCCGCCGACGCCTACGAACGGCTGCTCCTCGACGCCCTGGTGGGCGACCCCACCCTGTTCATCCGCACCGACGAGGTGGACCTGGCCTGGCGGGTGGTCCAGCCCGTCCTCGACGCGTGGCACGACGACCCCGTCCCGCCCCACCCCTACCCCGCCGGGACCTGGGGCCCGGCCCGGGCCGACCACCTGCTGGAGCGGGACGGCCGCCGGTGGCGCCGGCCGTGACCGCCCGGCTCCACACCGTGGGGACCTGGTCGGCCCGCTCCACCACCATCGGGGCCGTCCTCGCCGCCCTGGCCGAGCTCCGACGCCACGACGCCCGCTGCGCCGTCCGCACCTCGGTGCTCACCCTGGTGGTGGTGGGCGACGGAGGCCTCGACGTCGACGACGCCCTGGCGGTGGTCCACGAGCTGGGCGACCACCACCCGTCCCGGGTCATCGTCGTGCGCCGCCGCTCCGAGGGCCAGGCCCACCGCCTCGACGCCCGGGTCGGCGTCCACCTGGTCTCCCGCGGCGCCCTGTGCCTGGGCCTCGACGACGTCGCCCTCGACGTGGCCGGGCCCGTCACCGCCCACCTGGACTCCCTGATCGAGCCCCTCACCCTGGCCGACCTGCCGGTGGTGGCCTGGCCGTGCGCGGCCGTGCCGGCCCCCGACGACGCCCTGACCGCCGCCGCCGACCACATGATCGTCGACCTGGCCGAGGTGGGGGGGCGGGCCGCCCTGGGGGACCTGGCGGCGCTGGCGGTGCCGGTCACCGACCTGGCCTGGTCCCGCCTCACGCCGTTGCGCCGACAGCTCGCCGACCTGCTGCGCCAGCCCGGCCTGGTGGGCGTGCTCGACCGCCTCAACGGTGCCGCCGTGGGCGGCGACGACCTCGAGCGGGCCCTGCTCGGGGGCTGGCTGGCCGACCGCCTGCCCGGCGTCCCCGTCGGCCGGCTGGGCGCCGCCGCCCCCGCCATCGAGCTGGCCTCGCCCGTGGCCGACGTCACGGTGCGGGCGGGCCGTGACGAGATCGTCGCCGCCGTGCGCCCGCCCGACGGGGAGCCGTGGGGGACCACCGGCCCCCCGCTTGCAACGTCCCGGACCACCTTGGTGGCCCAGGCCCTGGTCCACCTCCAGCCCGACCCCGTCTTCACCGCCGCCCTGGCCGCCGCCAGCGGCGTGTGACCATGGTGGCGGCCCCGTCCGCCGCCCAGAGAGGACCCCGCGTGGCGAGGAGCGCCACGCCGAGCTCAACGTGGAGGTGCGCGACCCCGCCGCAGCCGCCGAGCTCGGGCGGCACCTCCTCGACGACCTCGAGGTCTCCGAGGAGCTCGACCTCCGTCGCTGGAGGAGCCGTCCGCTACCCAAGCGGGTGCGCGAGCTGGCCGGGGAGCTGGTCCGCCAGTCGCTGTGAGCCCCAGGGCCGCTCGGCTCGGCCGGGCGCACGGTACCGTCGGGCCCATGCCGCCGGTGCGGCGCCGCCGCCACGAGATCGCCACCATGCGCCGGGCCGGGCAGGTGGTGGCCGAGATCGTGGCCCGGACCCGGGAGGCGGCCCGGCCCGGGGTAACCACCGCCGAGCTGGAGCGGGTCGCCCGCCAGGTGCTGGACCGGCGGGGCGCCCGGTCGAACTTCCTCGACCGCCGGGGCTTCCCCGCCGCCATCTGCACGTCGGTCAACGAGGTGGTGGCCTACGGGGTCCCCGACGACCGCCGGCTGGTCGAGGGCGACGTCCTCACCATCGACTGCGGGGCCATGGTCGACGGCTACCACGCCGACGCCGCCTACACCGTGCCCGTGGGGGCGGCCACGGCCGATGCCGAGCGGCTGGTGGAGGCGGCGGAGGCGAGCCTGTGGGCCGGCATCGCCCAGGTCCGCTGCGACCAGCCGCTCCACCTGGTGGGGCGGGCCATCGAGCGGGCCGCCACCGGGGCCGGGTTCTCGGTGGTGCGGGCGTACGGCGGCCATGCCATCGGCACCGACATGCACGAGCCCCCGCCGGTGCCCAACTACTGGCCCGGTCACCCCGGGCCCACCCTGAAGGTGGGGATGGTCCTGGCCGTCGAGCCCATGCTCGTGGCCGGCTCCCCCACCACCTGCCACCTGGGCGACGACTGGCACCTGGTCACCGCCGACGGCTCCCTCTCCGCCCACTTCGGCCACAACGTGGCCCTCACCGAGGACGGGCCCGAGGTGCTGACCGCCGACAGGGAGATGTGAGCCACCCCCTCGGAGCACCTTTGTGTGCGCCGGCCCGTACATGGCCGGGACGGCCGCGCGCAAAGCCGTGGCGGGGGCTCCTCACAACCGGGGCGGGTCGACGGCCACCCGGAGCCGGCCCGGCGGGCGGGGCACGGCGGCGAGGGCATCGCAGAGCGTGCGGTGGTCAGGGGCCCGGACCAGCCACGTCCCCCCGGCGGGGCCGAGCACCTCCACCCCGGGCTGGCCCCGGACCTGGGCGAGGAAGTCGGGGGCGGGGGCACCCGACACATGGGCCAGGGCGGTGGCGGGGGGGAACCGCAGCGCCCGGCGGCGCTCCGTCTCCGCCGCCGCCACCCGGCCGGGGTCGGCGTGGAGGGCGGCCCGCACCACCTCGTGGTCGGGCAGGCGGGTCTGGAGGACCAGGCGCCCGCCCGAGGACTTGCCCCCCACCATCCGGGCGGCCCGGACGACCAGGGCCATGGCCTGCTCCGCCGCCCGGTAGCGGGGGGCGAGCAGCTCGGCGTCGAGGTCGAGGAAGGCGACCACCCGGGCGGCGGCGACCCGGCGCAGCACCGCCTCGGTACCGACCACCACCGGCGTCTCGGGGACGGCATCGCTCGCCCGCCGCTCCCCGGTGAGCTGTCCGACCGGGACCCCGATCAGCCGCTGGAGGTCCTCCCGGACCCTGCTCACCCCCGCCCGCAGCACCTTCAGCCTCCCCGCTCCGCACGCCTGGCAGACGCCGGGTCGCTCCACCCCGCAGCCCGGGCAGGCCAGGCTGTCCTCCTCCTCCTTGGAGCCCACCGCCGCGCCACACGCCTCGCAGCGGGCCAGCTCGCCGCAGGCGGCGCAGGCCAGCAGCCGGGCCCGGCCCCGGCGGTTCAGCACGCACACCACCTGGGGTGACCGGGCGCCGGGGTCGGCGGGGCCGACCGTGCGCCGGATCAGGTCGACCAGGCGGGGGGGGCACAGGTCGGCCCGCGCCGGATCCTCCCGGCGACGGTCGACGACGTCCACCGCCGGCCACCCGGCCCGCTCCACCGACCGCGAGGGCACCAGCAGCTCCCCCCAGGCCAGGGCCTCGAGCGAGGGGCAGGGGGAGGTCACGACGCAGGGGACACCGGCCCGCCGGGCCCGCTCGGCGGCGACGTCCCGGGCGTGCCAGGTCGGCGCCGACCCCTCCTGGTGGGCCTGCTCGTGCTCGTCGACGACCACCACCGCGGCCAGGGCCGGGACCGGCGCCCACGCCGCGGCGCGGGCC
>JBOGHU010000016.1:0-10431 GCA_050742255.1 Acidimicrobiales bacterium | reverse complement strand
GCGCATCCTCGACGGCTGGCCCACCGCCCCTGCTCTGCTCGACGCCTACCAGCGCATGGTCCTCATCATCTGACCCGACGAGGCGACCACCCCCTCGGCTCGACCCGACACCGCGCTCGCAACACGCGCCCGCTCACACCCGAAAACCGCTCTCGGGCCGTGAATGGCGACCACAGCGACCGTGCGAATCACGAAATGGCCGACCGGACGCCCGCCGACCCGCCGTCAAGACGCTTGACACCCATCGCGGTCATCTCACGAACGATCGGGGCTAGGGCTAGGGTCACTGGGTGGTTCCAGACTTCGGCGTGTGCCGCCGCTCTCGTCACGAGATCGAGGTGCGAGCCAGGCCGCTTCTGGCTCGGGATCAGTGTCGGCCGCGGACCAACGCGCGACCTCGTGGCCGTCGGGCCGGACGAGGACTGCGCCCGTGGGTGCCAGGTCCAGCGCCGCGGCGGTCGGGGGCTCGGTGACGACGATCTCGACCGGTGCGGTGAAGGCGGTCTGTCCGACTACGTACCCCCAGCGGGTGTCCTCGGTCGCCGTGAGGAGGGTAAGGCCGTCGCCGATGAGGTCGATGGTCGAGACCGGCTGGCCGTCGCGGTCGAGCCAGCAGTGGAGGAGGCGCTCGTTGAGGTCCAACGGGAGGGCCTCATCAGTGGTCCGCCGAGCGCCACCTGGCTCCGCTGCTCGACCGACGTTGTGGAGACCGATTGGACGGCGCTCGCCCTCGTAGGTGTCGAGAAGCTCCGGAGGCGCCCAGCCGCGGAGCACCCACCCCAGCTTCCAGCCGAGGTCGAAGGCATCCTGGATCCCCGTGTTCATGCCGGTGCCGCCACGGGGCGTCATGCGGTGGGCGGCGTCGCCGATCAAGAAGCCTCGGCCCATGCGGTATCGCTCGGCGATCTGGGCGGCGAACGTGAAGCTACTGACACGCTCTATGGTGACGTCGAGGTCACTGACCCCGGTGGCGGTGCGGATCATCGTGATGAGTTCGGCTTCGGTGAGGTTGTCCATGCCGCGTTCGTCGGCTGGTCGCTCCCGGGACAGCCCCCAACGGTTCTCGCGCCCCCGGCGGGCCAGGACGGCGCCGTCCACGTCTGGGTGCTTGAGGGCGTAGAGCGCATGGCGTCGGTCCCCCACGGCCTCGTCCAGTGCTGCGAGGAACTCCACCCGCTCGTAGGCCCCCAGGTCATCCGGCCCCTCCATCGCGATGCCGAGCGCCGTCCGGGCGGTGCTGTGCGCCCCATCGGCGGCAATGGCGTAGTGCGCTTCCACCTGCTGCCGATCGCCCGACGCCCGGTTGAGCACCGTCCCTGTGACCTTTTCTTCGTCTTGGTCGAGGGCGACAAGCTGGGCGCCGAACCGCACGGTCGCCGACGGCGCCGCCTGGAGGTGCGCCAGGCAGGAGCGGTTCATGATGGGCCTGCGGCGTCCACGAGGGGCGGGTGGGGCTAACCGTCGCCGCCTCCTCGTCGGAGGGGTAACCGAGAGGCATCACCATTCCCTCGCTCGACGCCAGAGTCGGGGTGACCAGCGCCGTCGGCTCGACGTCGGCTGCGCCTGCCCGCACGGCCTCCTCGAGCCCGAAACGGCGCATGAGCTCCATGCCGCGGGTGCTGATGACCAGCCCCCGCGAAAGGTTGTACTCGCCTTCGCGCTGCTCGACGACCAGCACGTCGAGCCCGTAGCGGGCCAGCGTCATGCCGGCCATGAGCCCGCAGGGTCCCGCACCGACGACGAGCACGTCCACGCGTTCGCTCCCTCCCACGAACGCAGCCTCGCGCAGCGCCGGCCATGCGTCCGCCTCCACGCGTTGAAGCGCACTGCAACGCCGTGGCCGGCTGCAAGGAGGGTGGTTAGAGCCAGCAGCGGCGTGAGCGAAGTTGCCATGGCGAGCAGGGTGGCCACGCCCGGCCGATGGTGGTGCAGACGCCGCATGCCCCGCTGGGGAGGTAGCCACACCAGCTGCCCCTGAGCCGGCCCCCCGAACGGCCGAGGCCGCGAACAAGGCGGGCCGGCTCAGCCGGGCCGCCGGTGGCCCCTATCGGCCCGCTTGCGACGCAGCTCGGCGACGGCCCAGGCGGCGACTCCCACCGCCAGCACGACGGTGCCGCCGACGACGCTGGCCACGGGCAGGCTCAGCGCCAGGGCGAGGCAGCCGAGGAGCCCCACGGCTGCGAGCCAGCGGGACCAGCGGCGCTCGCCCGGCCCGAGCGTCCAGGCCGCGGCGTTGGTGATGGCGTAGTAGGTGAGCACCGCGAACGAGCTGAACCCGATGGCACCGCGCAGGTCGGTGACGGCCACCGCCACCGCGACCACCGCCGCCACGACCAGCTCGGCGCGGTGAGGGACCCGGTGACGGGGGTGCACGGCGTCGAGCCAGCGCGGGAGATCGCGGTTGGCGGCCATGGCGAAGGCGGTCCGGCTCACGCCGACCATCAGCGAGAGAAGGACGCCGAGCGAGGCTATGGTCGCTCCGATCCGTACCGCCGGGGCGAGCCAGTCGAGGGTGCCGGCTCGCGCCGCCGCCGCCAACGGGGCGCTGGACTCGGCCAGGCCGTCGGCGCCGAGGGCGAGCAGCGCCGCGCCGGCGACGGTGGCGTAGACCGCCAGGGTGATGCCGAGGGCCAGGGGGATGGCACGGGGGATGGTGCGAGCGGGGTCGGCGACCTCCTCGCCGAGGGTGGCGATGCGGGCGTAGCCGGCGAAGGCGAAGAAGAGCAGCCCGCCGGCCCGAAGGACGCCGTGGGCGCCACCGTCGACGGTGCCGACGTTCGACGTGTCGGCGGCGCCGCCGAGCAGCGACGCGACCACGACGGCGGCGAGCGAGGTGAGGACCACGGCGACGATCGCCCGTGTCAGCCATGCCGTCTTCTGGATGCCGCGGTAGTTGACGGCGGTCAGCGTCACCACCGCGACCAGGGCCAGTGGACGCCGGAGATCGGGCGCCGCGTACGAACCGAAGGTGAGGGCCATGGCCGCGCAGCTGGCCAGCTTCCCGATCACGAACCCCCAGCCGGCCAGGTAGCCCCAGAACCGGCCGAGCCGCTCGCGCCCGTACAAGTAGGCCCCGCCCGAGGTGGGGTGGAGGGCGGCGAGCTGGGCCGAGGACGAGGCGTTGCAGTAGGCCACCACCGCGGCCACGGCCAAGCCGATGAGCATGCCGGCGCCCCCGGCGTCGGAGGCGGGGCCGATCGCTGCGAAGACGCCGGCCCCGATCATCGAGCCGAGCCCGATGACGACGGCGTCGAAGGTTCCCAGATGCCGGGCGAGGCGCGTCGCCGGGCTCCGACCGACGTCCCCGGTCACCGGAGGGTCTCGTCCGCCGGCCCACGGAGCGCCGGGGAGGTCCGAGGGACGACGTCCCGCCGCCAGTCCAGGAGCCCGCCGGCCCCGATGAGCCCCTTCACCCTCCACGATCCTAGATCGGTGTGCGACGTGGTCTCGGGCCCAGCGGTCCGCCCGCCGCCCGGGATCGGCGGCCCCGGGGCGGCGGTAGGGTCATCACCGCGCTGAGGCGGATCGACAGGGAACGGAGGGGTGCCGATGGCCCAGCCGGCGGCGACGACCGTCACCGTGGCGTTGGCCGGCGACACCATGCTCGGCCGGGGGGTGGGCAGCCGGCTCCGGTCCCCTGCGCCCGGGTCGCTCTTCTCGCCCGAGGTGGTCGAGGTCGCCGGGGAGGCCGACGTCTTCGTGGCCGACCTCGAGTGCTGCATCTCGGAGCGGGGCGAGCGGTGGCCGGACCCGGCCAAGCCCTTCTTCTTCCGGGCGCCGCCGGCGGCGGCGGAGGCGCTCGCCCACCTCGGCGTGGACTGCGTGACCCTCGCCAACAACCACGCTCTCGACTACGGGCCCCTGGCCTTGCTCGACACGCTCGACCATCTCCGCCGCGTGGGGATCGGGGTGGTGGGTGCCGGTGCTTCCGTGGAAGAGGCCCGCCGGCCGGCGACCCTCACGATCGGCGGGTTCCGCCTGGGCGTGATGGGCCTGACCGACCACCCCGCCGACTACGCCGCCGGCCCGAGGACGCCCGGCGTGGCCTACGCCGACCTCCGTCGCCAGGTGCCGGCTTGGGTCCGCGACGGGGTGGGGGACACGGGCGCCGACGCCGTGTTGGTCAGCCCCCACTGGGGGCCCAACATGACCCGTGCTCCCGTGGCCCACGTCGTGGCGGCGGCCAGGGTCATCGTCGAGGCCGGCGCCACCTTGGTGGCCGGCCACTCGGCCCACGTCTTCCACGGGGTGGCGGGTCGGGTGCTGTTCGACCTCGGAGACTTCATCGACGACTACGCCGTCGAACCCGAGCTGCGCAACGACCTGGGCCTGCTGTGGCTGGTCACCGTGGGCCACGACGGCCCCGTCCGCCTGGAGGCCGTCCCCCTGCGCCTCGACCTGGCCCACACCCGCCTCGCCGAGGGCGAGGACGCAGCCTGGATCAGGCGACGGTTCCGGCGGGCCTGCGCCGAGCTCGGGACCGACGTTCACGAGCACGGTGGCCGCCTGGTCGTGGCCTACGGCGACATGTCGGCCGAGGGAGGGATCTTCCCACCGCCGGCGTCGAACCAGGCGTGAAGGCCACGGCGCGGCCTGGGGAGGTGCCTCCCGAGGTGGTGGCCCGTGCTGCCACGGGCGACCCGGGGGCCTTCGCCGACATGGTGCGCTACTACGACCGGCGCCTGCGGGCCCTGGCGTGGCGGCTGCTGGGCGACCAGGCGGCGATGGACGATGTGCTCCAGGAGGTCTACGTGAAGGCCTACCGGGCCCTTCCGCGGTTCCACCACGGCAGCTCGCCGGGGACCTGGCTGCACCGCATCACTTACAACGCCTGCATCGACGAGGTGCGCCGGCGGGCCCGCCGCCCGCACCAGCCCTACGACGAGCAGCTGGCGGTCGAGGCGCACGCCGGCGCCGGTCCTGAGGCCGTCGTGGCTGACCGCGCCGCCCTGGCCCAGGCCCTGGGCCGGCTGCCCGCCGACCAGCGGGCGGCGGTGATCCTCGTCGACGCCGAGGGCTTCGACTACCGCTCAGCCGCCGAGGTCCTCGGCGTCGCGGCGGGCACTGTGGCGTCCCGGCTGTCGCGGGCCCGAGCAGCCCTGCGTGCCGTCCTCGACGGCCGGGCGGAGGAGGACGGGCGACGGTGAGCGAACGGCGTGACGAAGTGCTGGGCGCGGCCCTCGGGGACCTGGAGGTCCCCGAGCACGGGCCCAGCTTCTGGGTGGAACTGGGGGAGCGGCTGGTCGCCGGGGGGTCGGGTGCCGGCTCAGCCCCGCCGGTAGGCGCGGACGCCGATGCCGCCGAAGGGGCCGCCGGCGACGGCCACCCCGACGGCAGGCCGGGGCCGGGACGGCCACGGTGGTGGGGCTTGGGCCCCCACCGGGGGTTGCTGGCCGCAGCGGCGGCGGTGCTGGTGGTGGCCGCCGTGGCCGGCGTGATCGCCAGGCCGGACGGTGATCGCCAGGTGCGGACGACCGTCGCGAGACGGCGGCCCCAACCGCCCCCCCCACCGCCGTTGCGCCCGCTTCGCCCACGACCGGGGCCGGGCCGGCACCCCTGACCTGCTCAGCCGGTGGGCTGGCGGCCGAGCCGGTGCCCCAGCTCGGGCTCCCACAGGCGGTCGTTGCCACCCGCTCCCAGATCGTGGCCGCCGCCACGGCCTGCGATTTCGAGGCCCTGGCCGATCTGGGCGGCGCAGGGGCGTCGGGGTTGACGTTCAGCTTCGGCGGCGCCGACGACCCCGCCGCCTTCTGGCGCGCCCAGGAGGCTCGTGGCGACCAACCGCTGCGGCACCTCGTCGAGCTGCTCAACCGTCCCTTCGCCACGAGGGAGCTCCCGGGCACCACGCAGTACCTCTGGCCGTCGGCGTACGCCTTCGAGTCCTGGGAGGCGGTCCCCGAGGCCGATCGCGAGGCGCTCAAGCCCCTCTACGGCGAGGAGGACCTCGCCGACTTCGCCTCGTTCGGCGGCTACATCGGCTACCGCGTGGGGATCACCGCGGCGGGCGACTGGGCCTTCTTCGTGGCCGGCGACTGAGCGGGACCGCCCATCCCACAGCGACCGGTCGACTTGACGTTCGCGGGGTCCGCTCCGTAGTCTGATGAGACTTGTTCTCACTATCGGATTCTCACCATCAGTGGCGATGACAGCGGGGCCGCGGTCTCGGCACGTCCTCGCGACGTCGGCGCTCATGCTCCTGGCCCTGGTGGCCGCGGCGTGCGGCGACGGTGGCGAGAGGGCCGCCGGGGGCAGCGGTCGTGCCCGCGTGGTCGCCACCACCAACATCCTCGGGGACGTGGTGGCCAACCTCGTCGGCGACGAGGCGGAGGTGGTGGTGATCCTGCCTCCCAACACCGACCCCCACGACTTCGCCCTCTCACCCCAGCAGGCCCGGTCAATGCGGGAGGCCGACCTGCTGGTCGTCAACGGCCTGGGCTTCGAGGAGAGCCTTTTGGACGCCTTGGACGCGGCCCAGGCGGAGGGCGTCGCCCTGTACGAGGCCACCTCCGCCATCGAGGCGATCCCTCCCGACGAGGACGGCGGGGACGGCGGGGACCCCCACTTCTTCACCGACCCCGTCCGCATGGCCCAGGTCACAGCCGACCTCAGCCGCACCCTGGTCGAGGAGGTCGGTCTGCAGAGCGGGGCGGTGGAGCGGAACACCGACCGTTACCTCGCCGCGCTCGGGCTGCTCGACGAGGACATCCGTTCCCGCCTGGCCGAGGTCCCGCCCCAACAGCGGAAGCTGGTGACCAACCACGACGTCTTCGCCTACTTCGCCGCCCGCTACGACCTGAGGGTGGTCGGGACCGTGATCCCCGCCTCCACCACGCTGGCCGAGCCCGGGGCGGCCGGGCTGTCGGAGCTGGCCGAGACCCTGCGGGGAGAGGGGGTGCGGGCCATCTTCACCGATGCCAGTGCAGGGGACCGATTGGCTGAGGCGCTCGCCGGCGAGCTGGGGGGGCCTGTCGAGGTGGTCCCCCTGTTCACCGAGTCGCTGGGGCCGGAGGGCTCGGGAGGAGCGACCTACCTGGAGATGATGCGCACCAACGCCGAGCGCATCGCCGACGCCCTCGGGGGCTGAGGGCGCCGAGGTCGCGGGTCACGGGTGGTGAGCGCCGTCGTCGAAGAGGGCGAGCCCACCCTCGAGTGCGATCATCCGCCCGCCGTAGGCGAGTGACAGGTTGTCGAGGGTGAGCACCTCGTCGGCGGCTCCGTGGGCGACCACGACGCCGGCCAGCAGCACGACGTGGTCGACGGCCTGGGCGTCGCCGAGGTCGTGGGTGGACATGACCACGGTGCGGCCCGCCGCCCGCTCCGCCGCGACCGCCTCGAGGATGCGCTGGCGCGACAGCAGGTCCAGTCCGGTGACCGGCTCGTCGAGGAGGAGGAGGTCGGCTTCTTGCACCAGGCCCTGGGCCACGAAGACCCGCTGCCGCTGGCCACCGGAGAGCTCGCGGAGCTGGCGGCCCTGGAGGTCGCCCACACCGAGCCGCTCCAGGGCGGCGTCGACCCTGGAACGGTCGTCCCCTCGCAGGGGTCGGAACGGACCCAGGTGCCCGTAGCGTCCCATGGTCACGACCTCCCGCACGGTGAGGGGCATCTCGGCGGCCATCGGGGTGGCCTGCATCACGTAGGCGACGTTGGCCCGCCGGACCCGGCGTGCCGGGACCGTGAGCGATCCCGACGTGGGGCGGAGCAGGCCGGCGATGGCGTGTAGCAGGGTCGTCTTCCCCGCTCCGTTGGGGCCGACCAGGGCGATGGTCGCCGCCGAGGGGAGGGCGAAGCTCGCCGCCCGGAGCGCGACCGCTCGCCCCCACGTCAGCTCCAGGTCCCGTCCCACCACCGCCGCACCCTCAGGGCGCTCCTCACCGGAGGTCATGGTGGCGCCGGCGAGGGTGGGTCGGGTATCCATGTGCGAATGATAACCGGAACAGGGGTTGCGGGGCCGAGCCCGGGGGGCGGGGGAGCTCGCTCTCCGCGGAGATCCGGGTGAGCGGGCTGGTCGAGCCGTTCACCACCGCCTTCATGCAGCGGGCCCTGGTGGCCGGGCTGTTGGTGGTCGTCGCCACCTCGCTCGTAGGCACCTGGGTGGTGGTCCGGGGGATGACCTTTTTGGGGGATGCGCTGGCCCACGGCATCATCCCCGGAATCGCCGTGGCGTCGCTGGTGGGGTTCAACCTCACACTCGGAGCGGTGTTGAGCGCCGCAGTCATGATCGCCGGGATCAGGTTGGTGACGCAAAGGTCACGCCTGAGCGAGGACGCCGGGATCGGCTTGCTGTTCGTGGGCATGCTGGCGATCGGGGTCATCGTCATCTCCCGGTCACCGTCGTTCACCAGCGATCTCACCTCTTTTCTGTTCGGTGACGTCCTGGGCGTCAAAGGAGCCGATCTCAGAGTGCAGGCCGCGGCGGCAGCGCTGGTGGCCGCGGGATCGGTTCTCTCCTACCGGCCGTTCCTGGCGCTCTCGTTCAACCCTGACAAGGCGGCCACCTTGGGCCTGGCTCCGCGGTTCAGCGGCGGTCTGCTCCTCGTGCTCGTCACCGGGGCCATAGTGGCGTCCTTCCAGGCGGTGGGCACGTTGCTGGTCTTCGGTCTTCTGGTGGGGCCGCCTGCCACCATGGTGCTGTTCGCCCGGCGGGTGCCGGTCATCATGGTCGGGTCGCTGGGCACCGGGGCCGTAGCCGTGACGGGGGGCCTCCTCGTCAGCTACCACCTCGATACCGCCGCGGGCGCGACGATGGCCGGCCTGTCGGTGGCGATGTTCTTCCTGGCGCTGCTGGCCCGGGAGGTGAGGGCCCTGTTGGCGGCCCGTCGACGGCCGCCGGCCGCCGGCCGTCCTGCCGACCGTTGACCGGCACTGACACCGCTTTCAGAGCGTTGCGCTGTCGTCGACGTTGTCCCCATTGCGACGGATCAAACCCATTCAGGGGTCCCAGAACTAGGATGACAGGATGAGTTGACATCTGCGGCCGAGGGATTCACAGTATTGTGATCCTGTGTCAAGTCGACGATGTCGTGGCGACATCAGCGGGGACCACGGAGTGGCATGCGACAGACAAGCAGCCGACGACGTTGGAGCATAGTTGCGCTGGTGGTCGTCGCCATGTTGGCCCAAGTGCCGGAGGTCGGTGCCGCCGAGCGCAAGAATCCCCGGGCCGAGCGTGAGCGGGTCCGGGCCCAACGGGCCCAGCTGGCCGGTCAGCTCGATGTCCTGACGGCCAACGACCAGCAGGTCCGCAAGGCGGTAGCGGACCTCGAAGCCAACGTCGGGGGTCAGCAGGCACTGCTCGCCGACGCCCGCCGGGGCGCCGAGCAGGCGGCGCGCGACGTGGAGATGGCCCAGGCGGAGGAGCGGCAGGCGGCCCAGCGGGTCGGCGAGCTGGAGGCGAGGGTCCGGACCGTGGCCGTCGAGACCTTCATGCGCCCACCGTCGGTCGACAGCGTCACCGTCTTCACGTCGTCGCGATCCATCAGCGAGGCGGCCCGCAAGCAGGCCATGCTGATTCTCGGTGCCGCCCGGGAGCTCGACCTGTTGGACCAGCTGCGGGCGGCTCGACAGGACGTGGAGGCGAGGCGCCGGGAGGCGGAGGCGGCGTCGACACGGGCCGAGCAGAAGAAGGGCGAGATCGCGTCCCGGCTGGAGAAGCTGGAGAAGGCCAAGACCCAGCAGGAGGGGTTCGCCGCCGCCCTGGAGCAGCGGATCGAGTCCGCCCTGGCCGAGTCGGCCGCCCTGGAGCAGCTCGACCGCCGGCTCGCCGAGCAGATCGCCCAGGAGCAGGCTCGCCTGGCGGCCCAGCTCCGCCGACGGGGATCGCCCAGGTCCGGGGGGGCGCTGCGGGTGGGACGCGTGACCACCGTCTCGGTCCGGGGCATCCAGGTGAGTCCGGAGATCGCCGACCGGCTGGAGGCCCTCCTGGCCGCCGCCGAGGCCGACGGCATCGTCCTCAGGGGTGGTGGCTATCGGGACCCGTCGGCGCAGGTCGCCCTCAGGCAGGCTCACTGCGGGTCCGGCGACTACGCCGTCTACAGCATGCCCGCTTCGGAGTGCATCCCTCCGACCGCCCGGCCCGGTGCCTCCATGCACGAGCGGGGGCTGGCCGTCGACTTCACCTACGGTGGGTCGATCATCACCTCGAGAAGCAGCCCGGCCTTCCGCTGGCTGGCCGCCAACGCCCGCCGGTACGGGCTGTACAACCTCCCGAGCGAGCCCTGGCACTGGTCCACCAACGGCGACTAACCCCGGGCCCCCCTTTCTCCGGTCGCCAGACGTCGCCCACCGCCGCGGCCGCCGCCGCCCCGGGCCCCCCGGGCTGCCCCGGGCCCCCCTTTCTCCGGTCGCCAGACGTCGCCCACCGCCGCCCCATGACCAGAGAGCGGGCTAGCCCCCGGGCCGCCGCCGGGGCCGCCACCCCGGGCAGCCCCGGCC
>JBOGHU010000015.1:0-13852 GCA_050742255.1 Acidimicrobiales bacterium | reverse complement strand
CCCCTGCCCCGGCGGTGGTGGCCGAGCAGCCGCCGGCACCACCGGGCGCCCAGGCCCAGGCAGCCCTCGACGCCGAGGTCGAGGCGGCCACGCTCGACAAGGAGGCCCAGGCGGAAGCCGCGCCCGGGCCCGCCCGGGCCGTTCCCGGCACCGCCCAGGCCGAGGCCGGCGGCACCGACCAGGCCCGCCAGACGGCGGTGGACGAGCTCTACCGCCACCTGGGCGACGCGCTGGTGGCCAGCCACGTGGTACCCGGGAGGGACGTGTGGGTGCGGGTCCGGCCCGAGGCCTGGCGCCGGGCGGTCCTGGCCTGCCGGGACGGGCTGGGCATGACCTACCTCTCCTTCCTCTCGGCTCTCGACTGGCTCCCCTCTCCCTTCGGCAGGGGCCAGGACGGCGGGGCCGAGGAGGAGGGTGCGGGCTCCGAGCCACCGGCGAGGCCGGCCGAGCTCGAGCACGGCTACACCGGTGGCGAGAGCCGCATCCAGGTCTTCGCCCGCCTGCTCTCGGTCACCTCGCACCTCGGCGTCACGCTCAAGGCCGACGTCCCCGACGACGGCCGGATCGAGTCGCTGGTCGAGGTCTTCCCCGGCGCCGACTGGCACGAGCGGGAGGCGTGGGAGATGTACGGGATCGACTTCGTCGGTCACCCCAACCTGGCCCACATCTACCTCCCGGGAGGCTTCGAGGGGCACCCCCTCCGCAAGGACTTCCCCCTGCTCTCGCGCCACGTGAAGCCGTGGCCGGGCCTCGTCGACGTGGAGGCCATGCCCGGCGAGAATGGGCCCGGCGAGAATGGGCCCGGCGAGAATGGGCCCGGCGAGGATGGGCCCGGCGAGAATGGGCCCGGCGAGAATGGGCCCGGCGAGGATGGGCCCGGCGAGGTCGAGGATGCCGAGGCGGCTCCGTCGGAGACGGGATGAGCCCGCAGGAGACGCCGTGACCGCCATCAGCGAGCGACAGCAACGCGCCTACATCGGTGGCCAGGCCGCCGACGCCAGGGTGAACGTGGAGCTGGAGACCGAGGGCATGACCCTCAACATCGGCCCCCAGCACCCCGCCACCCACGGGACCCTGCGCATCGTCACCCGTCTCGACGGCGAGCAGGTCATCTCCGCCGACCCGGTCATGGGCTACATGCACCGCGGCTACGAGAAGCTGGCCGAGGTCCGCACCTATCCCCAGGTCACCACCTTGATCAACCGGATCGACTGGCTGGGCAGCTTCGCCAACGAGGTGCCCTTCATCCTGGCCGCAGAGCAGCTCATGGAGATCGAGGCTCCGGCCCGTGCCCAGTGGATCCGCACCGTCCTCTTCGAGCTGTCCCGCATCGCCAACATCACCCTCTTCCTCGGCGACATGGGCGTGCAGCTGGGGGCGATCACGCCGGTGTTCTACGCCTTCCGTGACCGCGAGCACGTCCTCAACCTGATCGAGGCGGTGACCGGCGGGCGCTTCCACCCCAACTTCGACCGCATCGGCGGCCTCAAGGACGACCTCCCCAAGGGCTGGGTGGCCGAGACCAGGTCGACCATGGCCAAGGTCCGGGACTTCTGCGACGAGATGGAGACCCTGCTCCTGCGCAACGAGATCTTCGAGACCCGCACGCGGGGCGTGGGGGTGATCCCCCCCGAGGTGGGGCTGAGCTACGGGCTGTCGGGGGCCAACATCCGGGCCTCGGGGGTCGACTGGGACCTCCGTCGCGACGGCGACACGCCGCTGGCCTGGCGGGAGGTGGAGTGGAGGGTCTGGACCCACCCCGACGGCGACAGCTTCGCCCGCTACTGGGTCCGCCTCCAAGAGACCCGGGAGGCGACCTCGATCGTCGACCAGCTCCTCGACGGGCTGCCGTCGGGTCCGATCATGGCCAAGGTCCCCCGCATCATCAAGGTGCCTCAGGGGGAGGCCTGGGTATCCACCGAGAACCCTCTCGGCGAGATGGGCTACTACGTGGTGAGCAAGGGGGGGCTGGGCCCGTTCCGGGTGAAGATCCGCTCTGCCTCGTTCAGCAACATCTCGATCGTGCCCTGGGTTATGAAGGGCGTCTACGTGCCCGACATCATCACCATCCTGGCGTCGCTGTACTTCATCCTGGGGGACATCGACCGGTGACCCTCGCCCTCGAGCTGGCCTACTGGCAGCAGCTGGTGGTCAAGGTGGCCGTGGTCCTGGTCCTGGTGCCCACCGCCACGGCGATCATCGTCCAGACCTTCCTGTACAAGATGATGGCCCACATGCAGAGCCGCCTCGGCCCCATGGAGGCCGGCCCTCACGGTGTCATCCAGCTGGTGGCCGACGGGGCCAAGTTCTTCCAGAAGGAGCTGGTCCTCCCGGCCCGGGCCGACCGCTGGGTCTTCGCCATGGCGCCGGTGGTGGTCCTGCTCTCGACCTTCCTGCTGTTCGTGGTGGTGCCGGCCGGGCCCAACCTGGTGGCCGAGGACCTCGACGTGGGGGTCTTCTTCGCCCTGGCGGTCTCGTCGATCTCGGTGCTCGGCATCCTCATGGCCGGCTGGGCGTCGGCCAACAAGTACGCCCTCATCGGCGGGCTGCGAGCCGCCGGCCAGCTCATCGCCTACGAGCTCCCGCTGGTGCTGGCGGTGGTCGGCGTGGTGATCCAGGCCGAGACCCTGAGCCTCCAGGGCATGGTCCGGGCCCAGGCCGAGGGCGCCGTCTTCGGCTTCGACGGGCTGGGACAGCCGTTCATCCTCACCCAGTTCGTGGGGTTCGCCCTCTTCCTGGTGGCGACCCAGGCCGAGCTCACCCAGCCGCCCTTCGACATGCCCGTGGCCGAGTCGGAGCTGGTCGCCGGGTACCAGGTGGAGTACAGCGGCCTGCAGTTCCTGTTCTTCTACCTGGCCGAGTTCGCCAGCGCCTTCGTGTTCGCGGCCCTCGCCGCGACCATGTTCCTCGGGGGGTGGTACGTGCCCGGTCTCGACCTCGCCGGCGGCGTGCTCTCCAACGTGGTCGGTCCTGTCGTGCTGTTCGCCAAGACCATGCTGGTGGCCCTGCTCATCTTCTGGATCCGGTTCACCTACCCCCGGCTCCGCGAGGACCAGCTCCAGACCTTCGCCTGGAAGTACCTGATCCCGCTCTCGCTCCTCAACATCCTGGCCACCGGTGTCTTCAAGGTGGTGCTCTGATGATCCCGGCCCCCAGCCGAGGTCGCCCGGCTCCCGTCCGAACGGAGGTGGTGTCCTGATGTCCCAGCTCCCCGGCCTGGTCAAGGGGCTCGGCGTGACGTTCAAGACCATGCTGAGGCCCGCCGTGACCACCCAGTACCCCCACGAGAAGGAGGCGCCGCCCACCCGGGCCCGGGGCGTCATCGCCCTCAAGGAGGAGAACTGCACCGTCTGCATGCTCTGCGCCCGGGAGTGCCCCGACTGGTGCATCTACATCGAGGGCCACAAGACCAAGGCCCCGCCCCGCCGTGCCGGTGGCAAGCCCCGGACCAAGCAGCTGCTGGACCGGTTCGACATCGACTACTCGCTGTGCATGTACTGCGGCATCTGCGTGGAGGTCTGCCCCTTCGACGCCCTGTTCTGGAGCCCCGAGTACGAGTACTCCGAGCCGCGGATCGCCGACATGCTCCACGACAAGGACCGCCTCGGCGAGTGGATGGGGACGGTGCCCGACTTCGAGCCCTACGAGAGCGGGTCGGAGCAGAAGGTGCGCCAGGTCCCCCGCTGATGGTCGCCCAAGACGTGGCCTTCGCCATCCTGGCCGCCACCGCCGGCATCGCCGCCCTGCGGGTGGTCACCACCCGCAACGTGGTCCACGCCGCCCTGTACCTGGTCGTGGTGCTGGCCAGCGTCGGCGCCCTCTACATCCTGCTGGCCGCCGAGTTCGTCGCCGTGGTCCAGGTCCTCATCTACATCGGCGCCATCGTCGTGCTCTTCCTCTTCGGGATCATGCTCACCAGGGCCACCCTGGGGAAGGAGGCCGGGCTCGACAACGACCAGCGGTGGCTGGCCGCGGTGACCGGGCTCCTCCTGGCCGGGCTGCTGGGCTTCGTGCTGGTCGACACCTTCGGTGGCGACCGGATCCCCACCCTCTCCGGCACCAGCCGGGAGGCCCTGGCCGCCGAGCGGGGTACCGGGGCGGTGGGCGATGCGATCTTCTCCACCTTCCTGGTCCCCTTCGAGGCCATCTCGGTGCTCCTCCTGGCCGCGCTGGTGGGTGCCATCGTGCTGGCCCGGCGCGACTGAGGGCGCACGGACGTGCTGCTGAACCAGTTCCTGCTGCTCGGGGCGTTCCTCTTCTGCGTCGGGGTCTACGGGGTCCTGGCCCGCCGCAACGGCGTGCTCGTCCTCATGTCCATCGAGCTCATCCTCAACGCCGTCAACATCAACCTGGTGGCCTTCGGGGCCATGCAGGGGGGCGGTGCCGCCATCACCGGCCAGGTCTTCGCCCTGTTCGTGGTCACCGTCGCCGCCGCCGAGGTGGGCGTGGGCCTGGCCATCGTGCTGCTGATCTACCGGAACCGCACCAGCGTCGATCTCGACGAGCTCGACCTCATGAAGGGCTAGGCCGTGCTCGTGAACGCCTGGGTCATCCCGGCGATCACCTTCGCCTCCTTCTGGCTCATCCTCTTCCTCGGCAAGCGCCTGCCCAAGGGGGGGGTGGAGATCGGCGTGGGCGCCGTGGCCGTGGCGTTCGTGCTGTCGGTCGTGAGCGTGGCCCAGTGGGTGGACCGGCCCGCCACCGAGGTCGTCGAGCCGGCCGCGGCCACCGCCGGCGAGGCCCACGACGGGGCCGGAGTCAGCGCCGGGGAGGGCCGTCGCGGGGTGGAGGCGGGGGAGGCCGAGCAGATGGGGGCCGGCGCCGAGGGCGAGGGGGGCCAGGAGGAGCCCATCCGGGAGGCGGTGCGGCGCACCGCCACCTGGTGGCGGATCGGCGACGTGGAGGTCACGGTGGGCACCCACGTGGACGGGTTCACGGTGGTCATGCTGTTCGTGGTCACCACCATCTCCCTCCTCGTGCACGTCTTCTCCACCAGCTACATGCTGGGGGACGTCCGGGTCACCTACTTCTTCGCCGGCTTGTCGCTGTTCACCAGCGGGATGCTCCTGCTGGTGGTGGCGAGCAGCACCCTCCTGCTGCTGTTCGGCTGGGAGGTGATGGGCCTGTGCAGCTTCATGCTCATCGGCCACTGGTGGGAGAAGCGGGAGAACTCCGACGCCGCCGTCAAGGCCTTCCTCACCACCCGCATCGGCGACGCAGGCCTCCTCGTGGGGATCGTCATCATGTTCTTCGCCGCCGGGCAGACCTTCGACATCGCCGAGATCAACGAGCGGGTCCTCGGGGGCCAGGTCGGCGAGACCGTCCTGTTGGTGGGCGCAGCCGCCCTCCTCGTCGGCGTGATCGGCAAGTCGGCCCAGTTCCCCCTGCACACCTGGCTGCCCGATGCCATGGCCGGCCCCACCCCGGTCTCGGCCCTCATCCACGCCGCCACCATGGTCGTGGCCGGCGTCTACCTCACCGCCCGCCTCTACGGGGTGTTCTGGGAGGGCTTCGACATCTCCGCCGGGGGCGCCAACCCCGTGGCCGTCATCGGGGGGGTCACCCTGCTCATCGCCGCCGCCCTGGCCTTCGTCCAGGCCGACATCAAGAAGGTGCTGGCCTACTCGACGGTCAGCCAGCTCGGCTACATGGTGATGGCGCTGGGGGTGGGGGCGTGGACGGCGGGGATCTTCCACCTGTTCACCCACGCCTTCTTCAAGGCGCTGCTGTTCCTGGGGGCGGGGTCGGTGAGCCACGCCGTGCACGGCTTCGACATGAAGGCCGACATGGGAGGCCTGCGGCGGACCATGCCCGTCACCTACGCCACCTTCCTCACCGGCTCGCTGGCGCTGGCGGGGCTCTTCCCGCTGGCCGGCTTCTGGTCGAAGGACGAGATCCTCCTGGGCGCCGGGGAGGGTGGCTACCAGCTGTTCGCCGTCGTCGGCCTGGTGGGGGCGGCGCTGACCGCCGCCTACATGGCCCGCTGCGTCTACCTGACGTTCTTCGGGGAGTACCGCGGCCACGGCCACCCCCACGAGTCGCCGCCCGCCATCACGGTGCCCCTCGTCGTCCTGGCGGCCTTCTCGGCGGGGGCGGGGCTCCTCAACGCCCCCGGGTTCGAGGGCTTCGCCCGCATCACCGAGAACCGGGTCTTCCTGCTGGCGGGGATCGAGGAGCACGCCTTCGAGGTGGGCCCGGCGGTCTTGTCCACCCTGTTCGTCCTTGTCGGCCTGGTCGCGGGCGGGCTGGCGTACTTCGGGGGACGGCTGCCCGAGGGGCTGACCGCTCGCAGCCCCCTGGCCGGTGCCGGCTACCGCCTCCTCGCCAACAAGTACTACCTCGACCACCTCTACACGGGCGTGGTCGTCGGTTCCATCAAGGGCTCCGTCGCCCGGGGCGCCTACTGGGTGAACCAGAAGGTCATCGACGGCGCCGTCAACGCCGTGGGCATCATGGCCAGGCGCTCGGGGAGCTGGGTCTACCGCCACATCGACCAGGAGATCGTCGACGGGGCGGTCAACGGGGTCGGTTTCGGCGCCGAGGACATGGGCGGGATCCTGCGGACCATCCAGACCGGCCGCGTCCAGCAGTACGGCGCCCTCCTCTTCGGAGCGGCGACGGTGCTGGCCCTGGGCCTGGTCGTGCTCACCTGAGGGGACACCACACATGGCATTCGACGACCTCGCGCTGTCCACCGCCGTCTTCCTGCCCCTGGCGGGGGCGGCGGTCATGGTGGTGCTGCCCCGCCAGCACGAGCAGGGCCACAAGCTCGTCGCCCTGTTCACCACGTTGGCCACCCTGGGGGTAGGTGTCTACCTGGTCGCCCGCTTCGACTACGGCGAGGCGGCGCCGGGCGAGGGTCTGCAGTTCCTCGTCGACCGGCCGTGGATCGACGTCATCAGCAGCCGCTACATCATGGGCATCGACGGCATCTCGCTGCCGCTGCTGGTGCTGTCGATGCTGGTCTCGGTGCTGGTCGTGGTCTACTCGTTCGAGCACGTCCCCGAGCCCCGCAACGTCAAGGCCTTCCTCATCCTCACGCTGATACTCGAGGTGGGCATGAACGGGACCTTCGTGGCCCAGGACCTCATCCTCTTCTTCGTGTTCTTCGAGGTGGTGCTCCTGCCGATGTACTTCATGATCGGCGTCTGGGGGGGCGAGAACCGGCAGTACGCGGCGATCAAGTTCTTCCTGTTCACCCTGTTCGGGTCGGCGCTGATGATCCTCTCCTTCCTGGCCCTGTTCTTCCAGACCGGCGCCGAGACCTTCGCCATCCCCGAGCTGGCCGGCATGGCGTCGGGCATCGCCCGGGGCACCCAGCTCCTCATCTTCGGCGGCCTGTTCATGGGCTTCGCCATCAAGGTGCCCATGTTCCCGTTCCACACCTGGCTGCCCGACGCCCACACCGAGGCCCCGACCCAGGGCTCTGTCATCCTGGCCGCGGTCCTGCTGAAGCTGGGCACCTACGGGTTCGTGCGCATCGCCATCCCCATCCTCCCCGAGGCGGCCATGTCCTGGGC
Source organism: Acidimicrobiales bacterium (assembly GCA_050742255.1). Classification (GTDB taxonomy): domain Bacteria; phylum Actinomycetota; class Acidimicrobiia; order Acidimicrobiales; family CADCSY01; genus JBOGHU01. The sequence continues at coordinate 6,332 of JBOGHU010000015.1, read as the reverse complement.
CCCCTGGATCGGCGGGCTGGCTGTGGTCGGCATCATCTACGGCGCCCTGGCGTGCCTGGCCCAGAGCGACATGAAGCGGCTCATCGCCTTCTCCTCGGTGGCCCACATGGGCTTCGTGATGCTCGGGATCGCCACCCTCACCGACTTCGGGCTCAACGCCGCCGTCTTCGGGATGGTGGCCCACGGCCTGATCACCGGCATGCTCTTCTTCCTCGCCGGCTCGGTGAAGGACCGCCTCCACACCCTCGAGCTGTCCCGCCTGGGCGGGCTCCTGCTCCAGGCGCCGCGGCTGGGCTGGGTGCTGGGCTTCTGCGCCATGGCCTCGCTGGGCCTGCCCGGCCTGGCCGGGTTCTGGGGAGAGTTCCCGGCCATCCTGGCCGCCTACAACCCCGCCGAGGGCCTGTCCCAGGGGCTGTTCCGCACCTACATGGTGATCGCCGCGGTGGGGACCGTCCTCGCCGCCGGGTACATGCTGTGGATGCTGCAGCGGGCGGCGTTCGGCACCCCCAGGGAGGAGTTCGCCCACGCCGCCGTCGCCGACATCAAGTGGGCCGAGTACCTGGCCTGGAGCCCGGCCCTGGTGCTGATCCTCGTGCTGGGGGTCCTCCCCGGCCTGGTGTTCGGCATGACCGACGAGGCCGTGCGCACCGCCGTCGCCGCCCTGGGGGGCCTGCGGTGACGGGGAGCCCGGTCCTCGCCGCCTTCGAGGCGCCCAACATCGACCTGCACGCCCTGGCCCCAGAGATCCTGCTCACCGTCACCCTGAGCGTGGTGCTCCTGGCCGACCTGGCCTTCGAGGACCGGGCCCGGTGGGCCAGCTCGAGCATCGCCGGGCTGGGGCTGCTGGTCTCGCTGGTGCCGGTGCTGACCCTGGCCACCGACGGCTCCGACCGGGCGCTCTTCGGCGGGGCCTACGTGGTCGACGACTTCGCCCTGGTGCTCAAGGCCCTGTTCCTCGGGGCCGGCTACGTGACCATCCTCATGAGCACCGACTACATCGCCGAGGGCGACTACCGCGAGGGCGAGTACTACTTCATGCTGCTCTCCTCGCTGCTGGGGATGTCGGTGATGGCCTCGGCGAGGGACCTGCTCTCGATCTTCGTCGCCCTCGAGCTGCTGTCGATCCCCGTCTACCTGCTGGCGGGCTGGCGCAAGCGTGACCTGCGGGGCAACGAGGCGTCGCTGAAGTACTACCTGCTCGGGGTGTTCGCCTCGGCGGTCATGCTCTACGGCATGTCGCTGGTGTTCGGCGTGGCCGGCTCCACCGTGCTGACCGAGATCAACGACGCCCTGGCCGAGGCCCCGGGCACGGTGTCGGCGGTGACGGTGGGCATCGTGTTCATCCTGGTCGGGTTCGGGTTCAAGATCTCGGCCGTCCCCTTCCACACCTGGGCCCCCGACACCTACCAGGGGGCTCCCACGCCCATCACCGCCTTCCTGTCGGTGGCGTCCAAGACGGCCGGCTTCGTGGCCATCCTCCAGCTGATCTTCATCAGCTTCCTCGGGCGCAGCGACGTGTGGGGGCCGTTGCTGTGGGTGCTGGCCGCCCTCACCATGACGGTGGGGAACCTCATCGCCCTGCGCCAGACCAACGTGGTGAGGCTGCTGGCGTACTCCTCGGTGGCCCAGGCCGGGTTCATGCTGGTGCCCCTGGCGGTGGCGGGCGACCTCGAGGCCGGCCCCGGCACCGCCATGGAGGCGGTGGTCACGTACCTGCTCATCTACGCAGCCATGAACCTGGGTGCCTTCGCGGCGGTGATGGCGGTGGCCCGCAAGACCCGTTCGGGGGAGATCGCCTCCTTCGGGGGTCTCTTCAGCTACGCCCCCGGCCTGGCCGTGCTGATGACCGTCTTCCTCTTCGCCCTGGCGGGGATCCCGCCCCTGGCCGGGTGGTACGCCAAGTTCGTGATGTTCCGGGCGGTGTTCGAGGCGCTGACCCCCTCGGCGGTGGTGCTGGGGGTCATCGCCGCGGTGAACTCGGTGATAGCCCTCTTCTACTACGCGGGCGTGGCCCGGGCGATGTGGATGAGCCCGGTCCCGGACGGTGACACCCGGGCCGTCCAGGTCCCGTCGGCGCTGGCCGCCTCCCTGGGGCTGTGCGCGGTGGCGACCCTGGTGCTGGGCGTGGTCCCCAACCTGGTCGGTCGCCTCGGGGACCTGGCCACGTTCGGGGTGCTGCCCTGAGCCAGGCCCTGGATCGCCTGGTCACACGCATCCGCCGGCGGGGGCCCGTCCCCTTCGACTGCTTCGTCGACGTCGCCCTCTACGGCGCCGGTGGCTTCTTCAGCTCCGGTGGGGGGGCGGGTCGGCGGGCCGACTTCCTGACCAGTCCCGAGCTGGGCCCCCTCTTCGGGACGGTGCTGGCCCGGGCCCTCGACACCGAGTGGGAGCGCCTGGGCCGCCCCCGCCCGTTCACGGTGGTGGAGGCGGGGGCGGGGCGGGGTGCCCTGGCCCGGGCCGTGCTGGACGCCGCGCCCGGGTGCGGCTCCGCCCTGCGGTACGTGTGCGTGGAGCGGGTGGCCGCCCTCCGGGAGCGGGCGGCGGCCACGGTGGGGGGGCGGGGCGGGTCGGAGGGGATGGTCCTGGCCCACCTGCCCCACGTCCCCGGCCCGGGGGTGGTCGTGGCCAACGAGCTGCTCGACAACCTCCCCTTCCGCCTGCTGGAGCGGCGGGAGGGGAGCTGGGGCGAGGTGCGGGTGGGCCTCTCGGCCGGGGGCGACCTGGCCGAGGTCCTGGTCACGGCGGCGCCCGAGCTGGCAGCGGCGGCGGAGGTCCTCGCCCCCCGCGCCACCCCCGGAGCCCGGGTGCCGCTGCAGGGGGCCGCCGCCGACTACCTGGGCCGGGCCCTCGGCTGCGTGGACGCGGGCCGGGTGATCGTGGTCGACCACTGCGACACCACCTCCGCCCTGGCCGCCCGCCCCTGGCGGCAGTGGGTGCGCACCTACCGGGGGCACCGCCCCGGCGGCGATCCGCTCGCCGCCCCCGGCCGCCAGGACCTGGTCTGTGAGGTGGCGACCGACCAGCTGGCGGCGGTGCGTCGCCCCGACGCCGACCGCACGCAGGCCGAGTGGCTGGCCTGCCACGGCATCGAGGAGCTGGTGGCCCAGGCTCGGGCGACCTGGCAGGAGCGGGCCGGCGATGGCGGCCTCGACGCGCTGGTGGCCCGGAGCCGGGTGGGGGAGGCCGCCGCCCTCTGCGATCCCGCCGGCCTGGGCGCGGCCCGGGTCCTGGAGTGGACGGTCGGCCCGCCGGGCCCGGCGCCGCCGGTCCCTGGGGCGGTGACGGCCCGGTGAGGACCCGGGTCGCGGCCGCCCTCGCCTTCACCACCTCGGCGGCGGTGCTGGTGCTGGAGATCCTGGCCGGACGGCTCCTCGCCCCCTACGTGGGGGTCTCCCTCGAGACCTTCACCGCCATCGTGGGCACGGTGCTGGCCGGCATCGCCTCGGGGAGCGCCCTCGGCGGCTGGTCGGCGGACCGCGTCGAGCCCCGTCTCCTGATCGGGCCGTTCGTGTTCCTGGGCGGCGTGCTGGCCCTGGTCTCCCTCGTGATCGTGTCGGTGCTGGGCCCCTCCGTCGCCGGCGGCGGTCCGGGGGCCCTGGTCCTGCTCACCGCCACCGCCTTCTTCCTGCCCGCCGCCGTCCTGTCGGCGGTGACCCCCATGGCCGCCAAGGCGCGCCTCGGGAGCCTCGAGGAGACCGGCACGGTGGTCGGCGGCCTGTCGGCGGCGGCCACCACCGGTGCCCTGGTGGGGACCTTCGCCACCGGCTTCGTGCTCGTGGCAGCCCTCCCCACCCGCCCCATCGTGATCGGCCTGGGCGCGGCCCTGACCGCCGGCGGGGTGGTCCTGTGGTGGCGGTGGGGCGCGGGCCGGCCGGGGGCCACCCTCGGGGCGGCGGCCGTCCTGGCAGCCAGCGGGGCCCTGGCCCTGCCCGGCCCCTGCCAGCAGGAGACCGCCTACTTCTGCGTGACCGTCAGGGTCGACCCCTCCCACGCCTCCGGTCGGGTCCTGCTGCTCGACACCTTGCGCCACAGCTACGTGGACCTCGACGATCCCACCCACCTCGAGTTCCGCTACACCCGGGTGATGGCCGACGTGCTCGACGCCACCGCGCCCCCCGGCGCGCCGGTGGACGTCCTGCACATCGGCGGGGGCGGGTTCACCTTCCCCCGCTACGTCGCCGCCACCCGGCCGGAGTCGACCAACGTGGTGCTGGAGCTGGACCCCGAGCTGGTGCGCATCGCCGAGGAGGAGCTGAGCCTGGAGCGGGGCCCGGGGCTGTCGGTGCGGGTCGGGGATGCCCGAACCGCGCTGGCGGGCGAGCGCACCGACTCCTACCAGCTGGTGGTGGGCGACGCCTTCGGCGGCCTGGCCGTCCCCTGGCACCTGGCGACCACCGAGGTCGTCGAGGAGGTGGCACGGGTTCTGCGACCGGGCGGGCGGTACGTGCTCAACGTCATCGACGGAGGGCCGTACCGCTTCGTGCGGGCGGAGGCGGCGACCCTGGCTGCGGTCTTCGACCACGTGGCCGTGGTCGTGCCGCCCCCGGGCCAGCGGGGACCGGGGCCGGTCAACCACGTCCTCGTGGGGTCCGACGCGCCCCTGGGCCTGGGCGGCCGGGTGGGGCCCGGCGACGGCGAGGTGCTGGCCGGGGCGGCGGTGGACGGCTTCGTCGACGGCGCCCGGCCCCTCGTCGACGACTTCGCCCCCGTGGACCAGCTCATCACCCGGCGTTAGCCTGCCTCACGTCGGCTGTCCGGGGGCTGATCGAGGGGGAAGGGATGACCGAGGAGAGGACCACGTCCAGCGCCGCCATCGAGGACCTCTACCTCGAGGACCGCCGCTTCCGGCCAACGGAGTCGTTCGTGGCCGAGGCCCTCGTCACCGGCACCGATCTCTACGACGAGGCCACCCGGGACGACGAGGGGTTCTGGGCCCGCCAGGCCGCCGACCTGATCACCTGGCGCAGGGGGTGGGACACGGTCCTCGAGTGGGACCTGCCCCAGGCCCGCTGGTTCGTGGGGGGCCAGCTCAACGCGGCCGAGAACTGCCTCGACCGCCACCTCGCCGCCGGACGGGGCGACCGCGTGGCCTTCCACTGGGAGGGCGAGCCCGGCGACGCCCGCACCATCACCTACGCCGACCTCCACGCCGAGGTCTCCCGCTTCGCCAACGTCCTCAGGGACCTCGGGGTCCGCAAGGGCGACCGGGTCAACATCTACCTGCCCATGATCCCCGAGCTCCCGGTGGCCATGCTGGCCTGCGCCCGCATCGGCGCTCCCCACTCGGTGGTGTTCGGAGGGTTCTCCGCCGACGCCCTGGCCGACCGCATCAACGACGCCGAGGCGAGCGTGCTGGTCACCGCCGACGGCGGGTGGCGCCGGGGCAGCGCCGTGCCGCTCAAGGCCAACGCCGACACCGCCCTGGCCGACACGCCGTCGATCCGCCACGTGGTGGTGGTCCGGCGCACCGGCGCCGAGGTGGCCATGCGGGAGGGCCGGGACCACTGGTACCACGAGCTGGTGGAGGGGGCCTCGGCCGACTGCCCGGCCGAGCCCATGGACTCCGAGGACCTGCTGTACCTGCTGTACACCTCGGGCACCACCGCCAGGCCCAAGGGGATCATGCACACCACCGGGGGCTACCTCACCCAGGTGGCCTTCACCCACCGCTACGTCTTCGACCTCCACCCCGAGACCGACGTGTACTGGTGCGCGGCCGACATCGGCTGGGTGACGGGCCACAGCTACATCGTCTACGGACCGCTGGCCAACGGGGCCACGTCGATGATGTACGAGGGCACGCCCGATCACCCCGGCAAGGACCGGTGGTGGGACATCGCCGAGAGGTACGGGGTCACGAAGCTGTACACGGCGCCGACGGCGATCCGGACGTTCATGAAGTGGGGGACCGAGTACCCCGAGCGCCACGACCTCTCGGCCTTGAAGCTGCTGGGGTCGGTCGGGGAGCCGATCAACCCCGAGGCGTGGGTCTGGTACTGGCAGACGATCGGCGGGGGGCGGTGCCCGGTGGTCGACACCTGGTGGCAGACCGAGACGGGGTCCATCCTGATCAGCCCGCTGCCGGGGGCGACCACCCTCAAGCCCGGCAGCGCGACGTTCCCGCTCCCCGGCATCGGCGCCGACGTCTGCGACAGGGAAGGCGAGTCGGTCGCCATCCCCGGCGGCGGCTACCTCGTGCTGACGCGTCCCTGGCCGGCGATGCTGCGCGGCATCTGGGGGGATCCCGAGCGCTACCGCGAGACCTACTGGAGCCGCTTCGGCGACAAGTACTTCGCCGGCGACGGGGCCAAGCGCGACGCCGACCGCTACTT
>JBOGHU010000014.1:0-8746 GCA_050742255.1 Acidimicrobiales bacterium | reverse complement strand
GGCCCGGCACCGCCGCCGCCCGGCGGGACGGGCGAGGGCGGGCGCCGGCTCCACGGGGCCCCCCCCGAGAGGGGGGCCCGCCGGTGTGGGAGGGTTCCCGCCGGCGGTCGGCCCGGGGGCCGGGCCGGGGGTGAGGTCGGCCCGGCCGGGAGCGGCGGTCGTCGCCAGGCTCGGGTCGCGACGGGGGGCCGACGACCTCCAGGCGCGCCGGCTCGGAGCGGTCCGCCTTGGGCGGGTGCACGGCGGTGACATCGATGCCGTCGATGCCGATCACGGCTTGGGCTTGGACCACGTCGCCCACCCTGGCGCCGGGGTGGAGCAGATGCCCGTCGACCACGCCCCTGGGCTCACGGGCGCCGGCGGCCCGCCAGGTCCAGGTACCGTCGTCCCGCCGGCTGGTGAGCTCGACCTCCATCCTCCGCGGCATCGGGTCCCCACGCTACCTGGCGGCGGTGGCAGGTGGGGGAGGCGACGACCGGCCCCGCTGGGGTAGGAGGGGCCGGTGGACACGACCGAGATCCACCTCGACACCGCCGGTCGCCACGTCACCGACCTGAGCCAGCAGGCGGCCGGGTTCTGCCGTGGCCGTGGAGACGGGCTCCTGAGCGTGTTCGCCCCCCACGCCACGGCGGGGGTGGCCCTGATGGAGACCGGGTCTGGGTCCGAGCCCGACCTGGAGGACCTGCTGGACCGGCTGCTGCCCCGGGACGACCGCTACCGCCACCGCCACGGCTCGCCCGGCCACGGGGCCGACCACCTCCTCCCGTTGCTGGTCAGCCCCTCGCTCACCGTCCCCGTGGTCGGCGGCCGGCTGGCGCTGGGGACGTGGCAGAGCCTGGTGCTGGTCGACCTGAACGCCGACAATCCCAGCAGGCGGGTGCGCCTCAGCTTCGTGCCGGCGTGAGCGGCGCCATGCCGCCGAGCAGGTGGCCGAAGAGCACCGGGCGTGCTCCTTGACAGGGTGGTCGGCAGGGGATGGGATGCAGGCAGGGCGACGGCCCAGGGGGTCGTGGCGCTGGTCGTCTACGAGAGGGTGGGGCTCGGGATCCTGCGCCGGGCCTGGGTCAACGTGGACATGGTGTGGGCGGTGGCCCTGGTGGCGGCCGGGGCGTTCACCCTGTTCGGGTGAGGGCCAGCACGCCGGGCCGTGGAAGGACAGAATGAGGGCCTGTGTTCGAGCGCTTCACTGACCAGTTCCAGCGGGTGGTGGCCCGTGCCCAGGAGGAGGCCCGGCTCCTCAACCACGACCACATCGGCACCGAGCACCTCCTGCTGGGGCTCCTCGTCGAGGGCCAGAGCACGGCCGCCGAGGTGCTGGCGGAGCTGGGCGTGCGTCCGGAGGCGGTGCGGGCCCAACTGGAGCAGGTCACCGGTCAGGTCAGGTCGTCCCCGTCGGGCCTACCCTTCTCCCCCCGGGCCAAGAAGGTGGTCGAGCTGAGCGTCCGGGAGGCCCTGGAGCTGAATCACGACCACATCGGCACCGAGCACCTCCTCCTCGGCCTGGCCCGTGAGGGGGAGGGTGGGGCCGCCCGGGTCCTGGGGACCCTGGGAACCGATCTCAACCGGGTCCGCAGCCTGGTCATCCAGCACCTCGGGGGCCAGCGGGTCACCGAGGCCAACCCCGGCGAGGTGGTCCACACCGTGGCCGCGGCCAGGACGATCACCCAGGCCCGGGCCCTGGCCCAGGGCCAGCGGGTGGGCTCGCACCACTACCTGCTGGCGCTCCTCGCCGAGGAGGAGGGCCTGGCGGCCAAGGTGCTGGCGTCCTTCGGGATCACCCGAGCTGTGGCCGAGCGGCGGGTCTCCGAGCTGGGGACCGAGGGGACGGCCGACGAGATGCCCGAGGAGGCTGGGGGGCGGCGCATCCAGCTCCGGGTGGTCGGTGACAGGCTGGAGATCTCGGTCGAGGACCCTGAGCTGGCGCGAGGGCTGGGGGCAGGGGTGATCAGCGGCATGGACCCTGCCGGCGCCCGCTTCCCGGAGCTGTGGAAGGCGATCCGGGCCACCACAGCCGACGTGGTCCGGCGGTCCCGCGGCCAACCGGACCCGGAGTGGCAGCCGGAGGGCTGGGACGAGCAGACCGTCGCCGGCTACGTGGTCCGCAGCGAGACCAAGGGCCCGGTGGGCCGGCTGACCACGGCGCAGGGCATCGACGAGGCCGAGGTCCGGGCCGTGCTGGCAGCGTGGGCCGAACAGGCCAAGGAGAACCGCAGACGGGACACCCTCTGCACATACCTGTCGGTCCTGGTTCGCAAGGGGCCCAGGGAGGGGGAGCACGTGGTGACGCGCTTCACCTACGCCGGGCCGGGCTCCCAGGACCGGCCCGCGGCGCCCCTCGCCAGCGTGCTGGCGTTCGCCGCCCGCGACCTGCGGGGTGGTGGGTGAGCCCGCCCGGCCTCGGATTCTTAGGCGGCCCGGCGAGCGCCCGCAACGCCGATAATGCCTCTTATGTAAAGTAGCAGCAAGTCAATAGCCCTTCCTCGCCCTCGCCCGGCCGCCTCGCCCGGGCCCGGCCAGGAGATGTGCCCAGCCCTCCCCCGGCCCTGCTCACCGCACCTCACCCCACCGCACCGCAGTCGATCCGCAGGCCGAGGTCCGTCGTCTCCGGCCGCACGTGGATGCTCATCCGCATGCACGGCGTGACGGGTACGGTTGTACCCGGTGAAGGTTCGACGCCAGCCGGCACGGCGGCGGCGGCGGGAGACAGCCCGGGCCGACGACGGGGTGAGCGGGGGTGAGCGGGGTGACGCCGTCCGGGTGACCGTGGGCAGCGTGGAGGAGCTGCGGGCCGAGGGTTGCGTGACCGGCAAGGCCGGCACCCAGCCGGTGTGCGTCTTCTGGCACGAAGGCCGGGCCTACGCCGTCGACGACCGTTGCCCCCACCTCGGCTTCCCCCTGCACCGCGGCACGGTGGAGAAGGGTGTGCTCACCTGCCACTGGCACCACGCCCGCTTCGACCTGTCCTCGGGCAGCACGTTCACGCCCTTCGCCGACGACGTCCGGGCCTATCCGGTGGAGATCGTCGACGGCCAGGTGGCCATCGTGGTCGAGCCCGACGACGCTGGGACCGAGCACCACCGCCGGCGCCTGGTCGAGGGGCTGGAGGCAGGCCTCACCCTGGTCATCGCCAAGGCCACCCTGGGGCTCTTGGAGGCCGGCGCGTCCGTCGAGGACGTGGTCGCCGAGGGCGTCGACTTCGGCACCCGCTACCGGGCGGAGGGGTGGGGGGCCGGGCTCACCGTCCTCGTGGCCATGGCCAACGCGCTCCCCCACCTCGAGCCTGCCGACCGGCCTCTGGCCCTGGTGCAGGGCCTGGCCTTCGTGTCCCGCGACACCCGCGGCCACCCGCCCCGCTTCCCCCTGACCCCGCTCGGGTCCCACGGGGTGTCGGCCGAGCGGCTGGCGGTGTGGTACCGCCGCTTCATCGAGTCGCGCTCGGGCGACGGGGCCGAGCGGGCCCTGCGCACCGCCGTCGACCTGGGGCTCCCCCGGTCCCAGCTGGCCGCCATGACCACCGCCGCCGCCACCGACCACGTCTTCCTCGACGGCGGCCACACCCTCGACTTCACCAACAAGGCCTTCGAGGCGGTGGAGCTGCTGGGTGACCCCCGCGCCGCCCAGGTGCTGACCACGGTGGTGGCCCAGACGGCGAGGGCCAGCCGCTCCGAGGAGATCGGGAGCTGGCGCCATCCCCACGACCTGGTGGCGCTCATCGAGGGGGCGAACTCCGACCTCCCGGCCCTGCTGGGCGCAGGCGAGCGGCGGCGAGGCCACTTCGACGACGTGGCCGGGCTGGGGTGGGCCGTCCTGGCCGACGACCCGGTGGCGGTCATCGAGGCGGTCTGCGGCGCCATCGCGGCGGGCGCCACCGCCGAGCAGCTGGGGCGGGCGGTGGCCTACGCCGCCGTCCTGCGCATCACCCGGTTCCACGTCCAGAACGACCACACCGACTGGAACGTGGTGCACCACGGCTTCACCGCCGCCAACGCCCTGCACCAGGCCCTGGTGCGGGCGCCCACCCCCGAGCTCCTCCGGGGCGTGTTCCAGGGGGCGATGAAGGTCTTCCTGGACCGGTTCCTCAACGTGCCCCCTGCCCGCCTGCCCACGGCCGGGGCCGGCGAGCTGGGCGACCTCGGGGCGTGCTGGGACGAGCAGGGCCGGGTGGACGAGGCCGGGGCCATCGCCTACGGGTACCTCCAGGCTGGGGGCGACCCCCGCCGTCTGGTCGCCGCCCTCGGGGCCGCCCTGGTGGCCGAGGACGCCGGCTTCCACTGGTTCCAGACCTACGAGGCGGCGGTGCGCCAGTTCCACGCCTGGCCGCCGGGCTCGGAGGAGGGCGCCCTGGTCCTGGCTGGTTGCGCCCGTTTCCTCGCCGCCCACTCCCCCACCCGCCGGGAGCTGGCCCAGGTGGTTCGCATCGCCACCCGGCTGCGCCGGGGTGAGGCCCTCTACGAGGGGGCGTGAGGGGCGATCGGCCGCGCCACGCCCCGTTGTGGTGCGCTCGTCCCCCCATGACACCCATGACTGGCCCGGTCACTGGTGGACCAGTGGCCGGGCCCCGCGCGCACAGAGCGGCAGGGCACCCCGGCGGCGCCGACGGCCGCGTCGCCGTGGTGATCATCACGCAGGACCGCCGCCAGGGCCTGCCTCACACGCTCGGGCGGCTCGCCGAGCTTCCCGAGCGACCACGCGTGCTGGTGGTCGACAACGGGTCCGGCGACGGTACCGCCGCCGCCGTGGGCGCCGCCTTCCCGGAGGTGGAGGTGCTCGAGCCGGGCCGCAACCTGGGGCGGCGGGGCGGAACTTGGCCATGGCCGAGATCGACACGCCCTACGTCGCCTTCTGCGACGACGACACGTGGTGGGAACCGGGAAGCCTGGCGGGCGCCGCCGACGTGCTCGACCGGTGGCCCGGGATCGCGGTGGTGACGGGCCGCATACTCGTCGAGCCGGGGGGCCGGGAGGACCCGATCGTCGGGAGCTGCGGTGCTCCCCGCTCCCCCGGGGCGACCTGCCGGGGCCCCGGCTCGGCAGCTTCCTGGCCGGGGCATCGGTCGTTCGCCGCCGCCCCGCCCAGGACGATCTCCGGAAGGCGCAGCAGCGCCCCGACGACCTGCTCGCGGTGGTCCTCCGCGACCATGCCGAGATCAAGGAGCTGTGTTCTCGGAGGCGCAGTCGGCCAGGGGCGAGGAGCAGAAGGACGAGGCATTCCGCCACCGGGCCCGCAAGCTCCTCGTGCACGAGACGGCCGAGCAAGAGGTGGTGCACCCCCTCGCCAAGTCGGCCACGGGTGCCGACAGCGTGGTCGAGGAGAGGCTAGAGGAGGAGTCGAAGGGAGAGAGCGTGCTCTCCGAGCTCGAGAGACTCGGCGTCGGCCACGAGCGGTTCGACGCACAGCTCGAGGAGCTCCGCGAGGAGGTCTACGAGCACGCCGAGGCGGAGGAGGAGGACGAGCACCCCCGTATCGACCAGGCGGTCGGCGGCGATCGCCTGGTGCAGCTCGCCCCCGTGTACCGAGCGGCCGAGTCGGCTGCGCCGACGCACCCCCACCCGCACGGCCCCACCTCGGCGGCGGGCAACCTCGCCGTGGGCCCCGCCGTCGCCGTCGTGGACCGGGCGCGCGACGCCATCCGTGCGGCCAATGGGAAGGTCGGCAGCTGACTGTGCGGGTCGTGGTGGTAGGCGCTACCGGCAACGTCGGGACGAGCATGGTCGACGCCCTCGCCGCCGACCACCGCGTGGCCGAGGTGGTGGGGATGGCCCGCCGGCTGCCGGAGCGCCGGCCCGCCAAGACCCGCTGGGTCGCCGCCGATGTCGCATCCGACGACCTCGCCACCCACTTCCGGGGCGCCGACGCGGTGGTCCACCTGGCGTGGCTGTTCCAGCCCACCCACACCCCGCTCGTCACCTGGCGCGGCAACGTCGAAGGCAGCATCCGGGTCTTCGAGGCGGCTGCTGCCGCCGGGGGTCGGCACGCTGGTCTACGGGTCGTCGGTGGGTGCCTATTCGCCCGCGTCCGACGACCGCCCCGTCGATGAGAGCTGGCCCACGCACAGCATGCCGACCGCTGCCTATGGCCGCGAGAAGGCGTACGTGGAGCGGGTGCTCGACGCCTTCGAGTCCCGTCACCCCGACGTTCGCGTCGTGCGGTTCCGCCCGGGGTTCATCTTCAAGCGGTCCTCGGCCGCCGAGCAGCGCCGCCTCTTCGCCGGCCCCCTCCTCCCCCGCCTCCTGGTCCGTCCCGGGCGGCTGCCGCTGGTGCCCCACCCCCCCGGGCTCCGCTTCCAGGCCCTCCACAGCGACGACGACGCCGCTGCCTACCAGCTCGGCCTGCACCGCGACGTGGCGGGCGCGTTCAACATCGCCGCCGATCCCGTCATCGACGCACGCGTCCTGGCCCAGGTCCTCGGCGGCCGCGCTGTCACCGTGCCTCGTCGCCTCGTGCGGGGGGCCCTCGCCGGCGCGTGGCACCTCCACCTCGTCCCCGCTGACCCCACCTTGCTCGACCTGGTCCTCGAGCTGCCGCTGCTCGACACGACCAGGGCCCGGAGCGAGCTGGGCTGGGCGCCGCGGGTCTCGGCGTCGAGGCGATCAGGGAGATGCTCGAGGGGCTCTCCCGAGGGGCCGGCGAACCGACGCCGCCTCTGGCGCCCGACAGCGCCAGAGGACGGCACGAGGTTTCCACGGGCGTGGGCGAACGAAGCCCGTGACGGTGAGGGCCGTCGTGACGCACGGCGAGGAGGCGGGCGGTGCCGGGCGCCAGGCTGGCGTGAGCGGCGTTTGCGCGCGCCAAGCGGGGTGGGAGGAGCCCGACCTTCGCACCACGGTCGTGGTGGCCACACGCGATCGTCGGGACAGCCTAGGCTCCTTTCGGACAGGAGTCTAACGGCAGCCCCTGCACCGATATCTTCAGCGATCCGCGCCGGCTGACCGAGATCGACACCGACGCGTCCCAACCAGCCGGCGCGGCACGCACTCGCGCCGGATCGACGGTGAGGTGCGCCGTTCTGCCGCGACCGATTGCCGGGCCCAGGCCGACCCGCTCGCGGAATCGGTTCGCGTCGCTTGCCGCACTGCCTCAACCAGACGGTTGACAAGGAAGGGACACCGGCGTATGGTCGTATTCAATGACCCGGTTGAATAGGCCGTCGGTGGGAGACGATCGGCTGTCTCGAGTCTTCGCCGCGCTCGCCGATCCGACCAGGCGCGACATCCTGGCCCGTCTCGCCGGCCGAGATGCCACCGTCGGGGAGCTGGCCGAGCCCTACGACGTCTCCATCCAGGCGGTGTCCAAGCACATCAAGGTGCTCAGCGACGCCGGGTTGGTGAGCCAGCGCCGCGACGCCCAGAGGCGGCCGTGTCATCTGGAGGCGGAGGTCTTCGACCTGATGACGAGATGGATCGAGCGGTACCGCCAACAGGCCCAGGAGCGCTACGAGCGCCTGGACGCCGTCCTCGCCGAGATGCGGGGCGACGAGCAACCCACCGAGAGCGAACGTCCACAGCGAGGAGCAGCGTCATGACCACCGGCAGCCGGTACCAGGCCTCGATCGAAGCCGACTCGACCGTGCCCATCATCCGCATCACCCGTGACTTCGACGCCACACCGATGCAGCTGATGCGGGCTCACACCGATCCCGCGGTGTTTGCCCGATGGGTCGGCCCAAAGGGGATGGAGACCAAGATCCTCGACTGGGACGCCACCACGGGCGGGCGCTGGCGCTATGTCGCCGGGCGCGATGGCGAGGAATACGGGTTCCACGGTTGCTTCCACTTCCACGAAGTGGGAGAGGATCGAATCGTCCGACGTTCACCTTTGACGGTCAGCCCGACGGCGTCGCCCTTGAGACCCTGTGGTTCGAGGAGCTCGGTGACGGCCGCACCCGGCTGCACGCCCAGTCGCTCGTCGACAGCTTCGAGGACCGCGACCAGTGGCTGGCCAGCGGCATGGAGACCGGGGTCGAGGAGGGGTACGCCAAGCTCGACGCCCTCGTCGGAGAGCTCTGATGGGCAGCGCCGAGGAGCACCGCCGGATCGCCAAGGAGTTCACCGCGACGGTCGAGGCGACTGCCCCGGCGGCATGGGACCAGCCCGCGCCGCCAAAGGGCTGGGTCGCCCGCGACGTGGTCCGTCACCTCGTCGAGTGGTTCCCCGCATTCCTCCAGGGCTCGACCGGGATCACCCTGCCTGCGGGCCCGTCGGTCGACGACGACCCCGTCGGCGCCTGGCACACCCAGACCGACGCCGTGCAGGCACTGCTCGATGAGCCGGCCACCGCCGAGCGCGAGTACGAGTTCCCGCACCTCGGCACGATGTCGCTCCGGCAGGTCATCGACATGATCTACACCGGCGACGTGTTCCTTCACCGCTGGGACCTCGCCCGGGCCACCGGACAGGACGAGACTCTGGACGCCGACAAGTGCGCGGAGATGCTCGAGGGCATGCTGCCGATGGACGACGCGCTGCGCCAGAGCGGCCACTACGGGCCGCGCGATGTGCCCGACGGCGCCGACGTGCAGACGAAGCTGTTGGCGTTCATTGGTCGCACCCCCTGAGCGCGTCGGTCACGACCAGTCTGCTCGGATCGAGGACGTAGGCGCTGTCACCGATCGACTCCTCTTTGTTTGTCAAGCAGTTCTTCGCGATCTCGTCGAGGTCGCCGCTGATGACGTGCGACGCGGCGGCGTGCTGGTCGTAGCCTTGCGTCGGGTTCGGGAGTGGCTTGGTCGAAGAGCCGGTGTCTCGGG
>JBOGHU010000013.1:0-20636 GCA_050742255.1 Acidimicrobiales bacterium | reverse complement strand
GTGTCGGGCCGGGGGGGGCAGCCGGGCCCGGGCCCGGGGGGCCGGCGCGGTCGGGCTGGCGGGCGGTCGGGGCTCAGCTCACCTCGACGGTGATCTCGTCGGTGAGGTCGAGGGCGGTGTGCTGGCCGTCGCCGGCCTGCAGGCAGAGGGTGTGCTCCCCCGGCCCCAGCTCGAGGTCGGCCTCGGTCTGGGCCTTGCCGTAGTGGATGTACCCCTCGACGTCGGAGGGAATGGTCTCGCCGGGCTCGACGCAGCCCCTGTCCACCATCACGTGGAAGTGCCCCGCCCCGTCGCGAGCCCGGCCAGCGGGTTCGATGGTGAGACCCTCGGCCACCATCTCGACCTGCACCGGGCTCGTCACCTCCCCGCCGTCGGTGGGCGATGCGAACGAGACCCTCGCCTCTGCGCCGGTCTCGTCTCCGTCGTCACCGCAGGCAGCGGCGACCAGGGCCACCACGACCGCCAGGGCCAGGAGGGTCCTCGGGTACCGGTCCATCGTCGTCTCCTCTCTGGTCGGCCCGGATCCCGCTCTCCCCCAGACCGGGCCCGGGAACGGCAGGATAGGGCCATGGACCACCACAGCCCCCGCGGCCACGACCACGGACGGTCGTGGTTGCGCTCGCTCGTGGCCCACACCCACGACCACGGCGACAGGGTGGACCGGGCCATAGAGTCGAGCCAGGCCGGGATCGTGGCCGTCAAGCGTTCGCTGGTGGGCCTGGGCATCACCGCCGCCCTGCAGGCCGGGGTGGTCGCCATCAGCGGCTCGGTGGCGCTGCTGGGCGACACGCTCCACAACCTCGCCGACGCCCTCACCGCCCTTCCGCTGTGGGCGGCGTTCCGGTTCGGGCGCCGTCCCGCCGACCAGCGGTACACCTACGGGTACGGCAGGGCCGAGGACGTGGCCGGGGTGGCCATAGTGGTGGTCATCGCCCTCACCGCCGTCGTGGCCGGCTACGAGGCGGTGACCGGCCTGTTCGATCCCGGCCAGGTCCGCAACGTGGGGGCGGTGGCCGGCGCCGGCGTCATCGGCTTCGCCGGCAACGAGGCCGTCGCCCGCTACCGCATCCGGGTGGGGCGGTCGATCGGCTCGGCGGCGTTGGTGGCCGACGGTCTCCACGCCCGCACCGACGGCGTCACCTCACTGGGCGTGCTGGTGGGAGCGGCCGGGGTGGCGGCCGGGTTCCCCCTCGCCGACCCCCTCGTCGGCGTGGCCATCACCGTCGCCATCGTGCTGGTGCTCCGGGGCGCCGCCCGCGACGTCTACCACCGGCTCATGGACGCCGTGGACACCGACCTGGTGCCCAGCGCCACGGGCCTGGTCACCGGCGTCGACGGCGTGCACGGCGTCTCCGACGTGCGGGTGCGCTGGATCGGCCACCAGCTCCACGCCTCGGTCCGCATCCTCGTCGACGAGGACCTCGACGTCGCCGCCGGCCACGACATCGCCGAGCGTGTCCGACACACCCTTCTCCACGGCCTCCCCCGCCTCTCTGACGCCCTGGTCCACGTCGACCCCTGCGGCCACGGGGGCCGTGACCACCACGCCGCCCTGGGTCACCACCGACCCGCCCCCTGAGCGGCGCCACAGCAGCGCCCCCACCAGCGCCCCCACCACGGCGCCGCCCAGGACCAGGCCCAGGCTGGTGCCGCCCTCGCTCAACCAGGCGGTGGCCGACGACGACCAGCCGTCGACCACACTGATGGGGCTGGCCCCCACGGTGGCGGTCGGGTCCCGGGTCAGGTTGTAGGCCCAGTAGTAGACGAGGTAGGTGCCCACCATCACGAGGAGGGCGCCCGCCGCCCGGTTCGCGTGGCGGACCGCCCGGCGCAGGCGGTTGACCATGGACTCCCGGGCCAGGGCCAGGGCCAGGGCCAGGGCGGTCAGCACCAGGCTCATGCCCAGCCCGTAGGCGAGGAAGGCGACCACCCCCGACAGGGCGTTGGCCCGCTCGGCGGTGCCGGCCACCACCACCAGGAACACCGGCAGGGTGCAGGTGAGCGAGGCGACGGCGTAGGACACCCCGAACAGGGCCATCGAGCCCAGCCCCCGGCTACCTCCCCCCACCTCCAGGCGGGGCAGGGCCACCTTGAGCCGGAACCCCGCCAGCATCGCCACCCCCAGGGCGGCCATGGCCACCCCGATGACGATGGTCACCCAGGGGATCCACCGGTAGATCGAGGTCACCCCGGCGTTGATGGGAACCCCCAGGACGGCGAAGACGGTCATGAAGCCGGCCGAGACCGCCGCCGCCGCCACCAGGGCCCGGGGCACCCGGCTGGCCCTCTCCGCAGCCGGGCCGTCGGTGCCGATGAAGTAGGAGAGGTAGGCGGGCAGCATGGGGAAGCCGCACGGGTTGACGCTGGCCACCAGACCGGCGGTGAAGGCGTAGGCCAGGGGGACGTCGATCACCCGACCAGCTCCCGCACCCGGTCCCCCAGGTCGTCCACCGACAGCGCCCCGCCGTGCACGTCGGCGATCCGGCCCTCGGCCGTGACGAACACCGTGGTCGGCATCACCGTCCCGCCCAGGGCCTGGAACAGTTCCCCGGTCTCGTCCCGACCGATCTCGTAGGTGACGCCGGTGCGCCGGACGAGGGCGGTGGCGTCACCCACGGGCTCCTGGAGGTTCATGCCCAGCACGGCGACCTGGTCGCCCAGCTGGCGGTGGACCTCCTCGAAGCCGGGCATCTCGGCCACGCACGGCGCGCACCAGGAGGCGAAGAAGTTGATCACCAGCGGCCGACCGCGGTAGTCGGCGAACGAGCCTTCCCCGCCGGCCAGGAGGGGGAAGCTCCGCTCAGGGAGGGCCTCGCCGGTGGGGTCGGGCGCCGGGGGGGGCGGGCCGGGATCCTCTGGAGTCAGCCGCAGCGCGGGCTCGGAGGAGTCGTCGCCGAGGGCGGAGAAGGCGGCGACGGCAGCCACGGCGAGCGCCAGCGCCACCGCCGCGGCGACCGCCCCCACCCACAGGGAGCGGCTCGGCGAGGGCCGGTCCCGGCGGGTGGTGGCGGGGGGCGTGTCGGCCGGGGGCGTGTCGGCGTCGGTGTCCATGGGGCTCGCAGGGGGAACCCTACCGGCATCCCCGACGATTCCCCGAACGCCTCCCCGGCTCACGCCGTCCGGATCGCCGGCACCACCACCACCTCGTCCCCGTCGATGAGCAGCACCTCGGCGTCGCGCCGCTTGGGGGGCCGGCCCCGTCTGCGCTTGTGGGGGACGACCCTGCCCTCGACCAGCAGCTCGCCACCCCAGACGCCACACGGCTCCCGGCGGGCCAGCGCCATGTCCAGGCAGGGACGGCGGACCGGACAGGACCGGCAGAGGTGCTTGGCCCGGGCGATGTCGTGGAGGTCCTCGGAGAAGAAGAGCCCGGTCAGGGCACCGGTGCCGTCGGCGCAGGCGGCCCGGGCCCGGGGCACTCCTCCTCGGTCGTCACCTCGGTGACCATTTTGCTGGGCTCCCTCGTGCGCTGGGTGGTCGAGTGGCGAGAACGGCAGGGGAAGACGGCGGAAAAAGCAACGAGGCCGCCGGGGTGTCCCGACGGCCTCCGGAGGATCTGGTCGCTCGATCTGTTACGGCGACGCCTCCTTCGGCCTGGGGACGTGGTGGGCCGACATGGCGGTGGGCTCGGCCAACGTGGTGGGCCCCGGGATCCGGCTGGCGGAGCCATCCCAGCCCCACGCCTGGACGCGGCCGGCGCCGCCACCGGCGGGCCCGGGGAGGAACCGGGGCTCGGGGCACCCGGTGCCGGGCGCGCCGGGGAGCCCTTCCGGCCGCCTCCGGCCGGCTCCCTCGAGGTACCGCCCCCTCGAGGCCCTCCCTGTCCTGGTCTCGGTCTCCATCTCCGCAGCATCGCAGCACGGCTCGGCGCCGCCGTCAATCGCATTTCCGACGTGGGAGACTGGGGGCACATGGAGACGGCCCCGTCGCCGCGGGCGGCCCGAGCCCGCCGCCGGTCGATCGTCCTGGTCGCCGCGGTGGGACTGATGCTCGTCCTCGCCCCTGCCGCGGTGGCGGTGCCGGGGCCGAGCGACCCGCGGGTGCTGGTCACCACCGTCACCGACGCCATCACCCCGGTGATCGCCGACCACCTCGCCGACGGGCTGGACCGAGCCGAGGAGGAGGGCGACGTGGCTTACGTGGTCGAGCTGGACACGCCCGGCGGGCTGGTCGAGTCCATGCGCCGGATCACCCAACGCTTCCTCGCCGCCGAGGTGCCGGTGATCGTGTACGTCAGCCCCCGGGGTGCCCGGGCCGCCTCGGCCGGGGCCATCATCACCCTCGCCGCCAACGTGGCCGCCATGGCCCCGGGCACCGTCATCGGCGCGGCGACGCCCGTCGGCCTCCAGGGCGGCGACGTCGAGCGCAAGGTCGTCAACGACGCCGCCGCCCTGGCCGAGTCCGTCGCCCAGCTCCGGGGGCGCGACGTCGGGTTCGCCCGGGACGCGGTGCGAGAGGGCCGCTCGGCGCCGGCCCGGGAGGCGCTGGAGCTCGGGGTGGTCGACTTCGTGGCGCCGTCCCTCGACGACCTGCTGGAGCAGGTCGACGGCACCCGGGTGGAGGTGGCGGACGGCTCGACGGTCACGCTTCGGACCGCCGACGCCGCCATCGACGACTACGATCTCGGTCCGCTGCGGCGGGTCCTCCAGCTCCTCGCCGACCCCAACCTGGCCTTCCTGATGTTGTCGATCGGCGCGCTGGCCATCCTGTACGAGCTGGTCAACCCGGGCCTGGGCGCAGCCGGCCTGCTGGGAGGCACGCTGATCGTCCTCGGCCTGTTCGCCCTGTCGGTGCTGCCGGTCAACGCCGTGGGCGTGGTCTTCTTCGTCGGTGCGGTGGGCCTCTTGGTGGCCGAGCTGCTCGCCCCCGGGGTCGGCGTCTTCGCCGTCCTCGGCAGCGTCGCCCTGGTGCTGAGCGGCATCTTCCTGTTCAGCGGCTCCGTCGGCGTCGGCGTCAGCCTGGCCGTCCTCCTGCCCACCGCGGCGGTGGTGGCCGGGGGGAGCATCGTGGCCGGGCGGCTGGCGCTGCGTGCCCGCACGCTCCCGCCCACGACCGGCGAGGGTGCGCTCCTGGGCCAGGTGGTGACGGTGCGAGGGGTCGACGGCGGGTCCGGGGTGGCGATGGTCGAGGGCGGGTGGTGGAGCCTGCGCAGCACCGGCCGACCCCTGGCGGTGGGGGAGCGGGTGCGGGTGGTGGCCCGCGACGGGCTGGACCTGGTGGTCGCACCGCCCGACGAGCCCGGCGGCCCCCGACCAGATCCCCCTGTCGCCGGCCATCGGCGACCAGATCCCCCTGTCGCCGGCCATCGGCGACCAGACGAAGCGAGAGGTGACAGCCATGAGTGACGCCCTGCTGCTGGGGATCGGCCTGATGGTCGTGCTGGTGTTGGTGCTGCTGCTGGGGGCGTCGGTGCGGATCGTCGCCGAGTACGAGCGGGGTGTGATCTTCCGCCTGGGGCGGGTGATCGGGGCCAAGGGGCCGGGCCTGTTCCTGATCATCCCCGTGGTCGACCGGATGGTGAAGGTCAACCTCCAGACCACCACCACCGACATACCGCCCCAGGACGTGATCACCAAGGACAACGTCACCGTCAGGGTCAACGCGGTCACCTACTTCAACGTGGTCGACCCGGTGAAGGCCGTGGTCGCCATCCAGAACTACCGGTTCGGCACCTCCCAGGTGGCCCAGACCACCCTGCGCAGCATCCTCGGCCAGGTCGACCTCGACGAGCTGCTCGTCAACCGGGACGAGATCAACCAGCACCTCCAGCGCATCATCGACGACCTCACCAACCCCTGGGGGGTCAAGGTGACCCTGGTGGAGGTGAAGGACGTGGAGCTCCCCGAGACCATGCGCCGAGCCATGGCCCGCCAGGCCGAGGCGGAGCGGGACCGGCGGGCCAAGGTGATCCACGCCCTGGGGGAGATGGAGGCGGCCGACAACCTGGGAGAGGCGGCGGCGGTGCTGGAGCGCCACCCCGCCGCCATGCAGCTCCGGGTGCTCTCGACCATGGTGGAGGTGGCGGCGGAGCGCAACTCCACCCTCGTCTTCCCCGTGCCCATGGAGCTGCTGCGGTTCTTCGAGGCGGCCGGCCGGCTCGGGTCGACCGCAGCGCAGGACGGCCCGGACCGGGGAGGCTGAGGGACCGGGCTCTCTCGACCGGGACCTCTGGGACGAGAGCCGCTTGGGCACGAGCACCCGGCGCGGTAAGCTTCGGGGGCCGCCAAGGGTTCTAGACCGGAGGTGTCGCGCGTGCCCGGGACCGTCGTCGTCGGCGCCCAGTGGGGTGACGAGGGGAAGGGCAAGCTCACCGACCTCCTGGCCGCCGAAGCCGACGTCGTCGTCCGCTACCAGGGCGGCCACAACGCCGGCCACACCATCGTCGCCGGTGACCAGCAGTTCGCCGTGAAGCTGGTGCCGAGCGGGATCCTCCACCCCGCCACGACCAACGTGATCGGCAACGGCGTGGTGGTCGACCCCCGGATCCTGCTGGCCGAGCTGGACATGCTGGCCGGCCGGGGCATCGACACCACCAACCTGGTGGTGAGCGGGAACGCCCACCTGATCCTCCCCTACCACCGGGAGCTGGACGTGCTGTTCGAGCGCCACCTGGGGCAGAACAAGCTGGGGACCACCAGGGGCGGCATCGGCCCCGCCTACGCCGACAAGGCCACCCGGGTGGGGCTGCGGGTCCAGGACCTGCTCGACGCCAAGATCTTCCGGGAGAAGCTCGAGGTGGTGCTCAAGGAGAAGAACGCCATCCTGGCCAAGGTCTACAACCGCCTGGGGCCCTCCCTCCACGACATCGCCGGGGAGTACCTCGACGAGATCGCCCCCCGCCTGGCGCCCCGCATCGGCGACACGGTCCAGATCGTGCACGAGGCCCTGGCGGCGGGGAGGAACGTGCTGTTCGAGGGGGCCCAGGGCACGTTCCTCGACCTGGACCACGGGACCTATCCCTTCGTCACCTCCTCCAACCCGGTGGCCGCAGGCGCCTGCATCGGCGCTGGGGTCGGCCCCCGTCACCTCGACCGGATAATCGGCGTGGCCAAGGCCTACGCCACCCGGGTGGGGTCGGGGCCCTTCCCCACCGAGCTGCACGACGACGTCGGGGAGCTGCTGGTGGAGCGGGGCCGCGAGTGGGGCACCAACACCGGCCGCCGCCGGCGGGCGGGGTGGCACGACACGGTGATGCTGGCCCACGCGGCGCGCCTCAACAGCCTCACCGAGATCTTCCTCACCAAGCTCGACGTCCTCGACCCACTCGAGACGGTGAAGGTCTGCGTCGCCTACGAGGTCGACGGCCAGCGGCTCGACCACGTCCCCTACCACCAGTCCGTGCTGCACAAGGTCCGCCCCGTCTACGTGGAGCTCCCGGGCTGGCGCGAGGACTGCTCCTCGGCCACCAGCGTCGAGGAGCTTCCGCGCACCGCTCGCGAGTACGTGCTGTTCCTGAGCGAGCAGGCCGGGGTGCCCGTCCGCCACATCGGCGTGGGCCCGGGCCGCGTCCAGACCGTCCATGTGGCATGACGGCGAGATGAGGATCTGCGTCGTCGGACGCGGGGGCCGGGAGCACGCCCTGGCCCGTGCCCTGGCCCGGGGCGGCAACCGGGTGATGGTGACCCCGGGCAACCCGGGCATACCCGGCTCGGTCGACGCCGACCCCCTCGAGATCGACGCCGAGCTGGTGGTGGTCGGCCCCGAGGCGCCCCTGGTCGGGGGCCTGGCGGACCGCCTGCGGGCGGCGGGGCGCCTGGTGTTCGGCCCCGGCGCCGACGGGGCCCGGCTGGAGGCGTCGAAGCGCTGGATGAAGGAGCTGCTCGTCGCCGCGGGCGTGCCCACCGCCCGCCACGGGGCCTTCCGGGAGGTGGAGCCGGCGCTGGCGTTCCTGCGAGCCCAGCCCGGTCCGTACGTGGTGAAGACCGACGGGCTGGCCGGCGGGAAGGGGGTGCTGGTCACAGCCGACATCGACGAGGCCGTCGCCGACGTCGTGGCCAAGCTCTCCGGGGCCGCCTTCGGGGACGCCGGGCGCACGGTGGTCATCGAGGAGGGCGTCTCGGGCCGGGAGCTCTCGGTGCTGGCCGTCTGTGACGGCCGGCGGGCGGTCGCCCTGGCCCCCGCCCAGGACCACAAGCGGGTCGGGGACGGCGACACCGGGCCCAACACCGGGGGGATGGGCGCCTTCTCGCCTGTCCCCCACGCCCCCGCCGCCCTGGTCGAGGAGGTCATGGAGACGGCTGTGCTCCCCACCTTGGAGGCCTTGGGGAGGAAGGGCATCGACTACCGGGGGGTGCTGTACGCCGGGCTGATGGTCACCGCCGACGGTCCCCGAGTCCTGGAGTTCAACGTCCGCTTCGGCGACCCCGAGGCCCAGGTGGTGCTGCCCCGGCTCGCCGGCGACCTGGCCCCTCTGCTGGCCGAGGCCGCCGCCGGCTCCTTGCAGACCCGACCAATCTTTCTCGCCGACGCCGCCGTCACCGTGGTCTGCGCGGCCGAGGGCTACCCCGGCACCCCCCGGGTGGGCGACCGCGTGGAGGGGCTGGAGGCGGCCCGCTCCGTCGAGGGCGTCACCGTCCACTGCGCCGGCGTGGCTGCCGGCGATGGAGGCGGGCTCCTGACCGCGGGGGGCAGGGTGCTCGACGTCACCGCGGTGGCGCCCACCCTCGACCAGGCCCGGGGCGCCGCCTACCGGGCCGTCGGCCGCCTCTCGTGGCCGGGGATGCACTACCGGCGCGACATCGCCGGCGACACCGGCAACCTGGTGGGGCAGCCGTGAGGGTGGCCGTGCTCATGGGCTCGGCCAACGACCGGCCCAGGATGGCCCCCGCCCTGGAGGTCCTCCGCCAGTTCGGGGTCGACGCCGACGAGCGGGTGCTGTCGGCCCACCGCACGCCCCAGGCGGTCGCCGACTTCGCCACCTCGGCTCGCTCCGAGGGGTACGCCGCCCTCATCTGCGGGGCGGGGCGGGCCGCCCACCTGGCCGGCGCCTGCGCCGCCCACACAACCCTGCCGGTGGTGGGGGTGCCGCTGTCGGGTGGCCCCCTGGGCGGGGTGGACGCCCTGTACTCGACCGTGCAGATGCCCAGCGGAGTCCCGGTGGCCACCGTGGCCGTCGACGGCGCCGCCAACGCCGCTCTCCTCGTCGTGCAGATGCTGGCCATCTCCGACCCCGGCCTGGCCGCCAGGCTGGAGGAGCACCGCCGGGAGCTGGGCGGGGGGCGATGATCCCCCGCTACTCGCTGCCGGCCATGGCCGCTCTCTTCACCGACGAGGCCCGGCTGGGACGGTGGCTGGAGGTGGAGATCCTCGCCACCGAGGCCTGGGCCCAGCTCGGGGTGGTCCCCCAGGCCCACGCCCAGGCTGCGCGCGACCGCGCTCCGGCGGTCGACGCCGGCCTGGTGAGCCGGGTGGCCGAGCGCGAGCAGGTCACCCACCACGACACGGCCGCGTTCGTCGACGTGGTCCAAGAGTCGGTGGGTCTGCCGGCCGGGGCCTGGATCCACTACGGCCTCACCTCGAGCGACGTGGTCGACACCGCCCAGGGGGCCACCCTGGCCGCCGCCTCCGACCTGCTGATCGAGGCCTCGTCCGGCCTGGTCGAGATGCTGGCGGCCCGGGCCGTGGAGCACCGCCACACGCCCATGGCGGGGCGGACCCACGGCGTCCACGCCGAGCCCACGACCTTCGGCGCCAAGCTGGCCCTGTGGTGCCTACAGGCCGACCGTGACCGCCAGCGGCTGCGCCGGGCCCGCGCCGCCGTGGCGGTGGGGAAGGTCTCGGGCGCGGTGGGGGGCTACGCCACCGTCGATCCCCGGGTGGAGGCGTCGGTGTGCCGGGCCCTGGGCCTCGCCCCGGTGCCGGCCACCCAGGTGGTGGCCCGCGACCGCCACGCCGAGTTCCTGTGGGCCTGCGCCAGCGTGGGGGCGTCGGTGGAAGCCTTCGCCACCGAGATCCGCCACCTGGCCCGGACGGAGGTGGGCGAGGTTGAGGAGGGCTTCCGGCCCGGCCAGAAGGGGTCCTCGGCCATGCCCCACAAGCGAAACCCCGTCCTGTCGGAGCAGCTGTGCGGGCTGGCCCGGGTGCTGCGGGCCAACCTGGTGGCCGGACTCGAGGATGTGGCCCTGTGGCACGAGCGGGACATCTCCCACAGCTCGGTGGAGCGCATCGTGCTGGCCGACTCCTCGCTGCTCGCCCACTACGTCCTGGTGACCCTGACCGGCCTGGTCGAGCGCCTGGTGGTGCGACCCGAGCGCATGGCCGAGAACCTCGACGCCTCCTTCGGCCTGGTGTTCAGCCAACCGGTGCTCCTCGCCCTGGTGGCCGGGGGGATGGGGCGCGAGGAGGCCTACCGGATCGTCCAGGAGAACGCGGCCCTGGCCTGGGAGGAGCGCCGGCCGCTGCGCGCCCTGCTCCAGACCGACGAACGCGTGGCCCTGACCCCCCGACAGCTCGACGAGGCGTTCAGCCTCGAGCGGGCGCTGGCCCGCAGCGGGGACGTGGTCGACCGCCTCCAGGAGCTGGGACGGCAGTGAGGGGGCCGGGGCCGGAGGTCGGCCTGCCCAAGGTGCACTCGGGCAAGGTGCGGGACTGCTACGACGCCGGCGACGGTCGGCTGCTGCTGGTCGCCTCCGACCGGATCAGCGCCTTCGACGTGGTGATGGCCGAGACGGTGCCCGACAAGGGCCGGGTGCTCACGGCCATGTCCGCCTTCTGGTCCGAGCTCCTGGCCGACGTCGCCCCCAGCCACCTGCTCTCCACCGACCTCGACGACCTGCCCGAGCCGGCCCGGTCCGCCGAGCTGGCGGGCCGGGTCATGCTGTGCCGGCGAGCCGAGATGCTCCCCATCGAGTGCATAGTGCGGGGGTACCTGTCCGGCTCCATCTGGCGGGAGTACCGGTCGGCGGGCACGGTGCACGGCACCCCGCTGCCCGCCGGGCTGGAGCAGTCCGACCGGTTCCCCGAGCCCCTGTTCACGCCGTCGACCAAGGCCACCGCCGGCCACGACGTCAACATCTCCTTCGCCGAGGCCGCCGAGCTGGTGGGCGCCACCCGGGCCCAACGGGCCCGGGAGATCTCCCTGGAGCTCTACCGGAAGGGCGCGGCCTGGGCCGAGGCCAGGGGGATCATCGTCGCCGACACCAAGTTCGAGCTTGGGCTGGTCGGAGGCGAGCTGGTGGTGGCCGACGAGGTGCTCACCCCCGACTCGTCCCGGTTCTGGCCCGCCGAGGAGTGGGAACCGGGCTCGGTTCCCCGGTCCTACGACAAGCAGCCCCTCCGGGACTGGCTGGACGGGCTGGACTGGGACAAGCGGCCCCCGCCCCCCCCGCTCCCCCCCGAGGTGGTGGCCGCCACCCGGAACCGCTACGTCGAGGCCTACCAGCGCCTCACCGGCCGCGCCCTGGCCGACTGGCCGGGTGGGGACCGCAGCTGAGGAGGGGGGCGTGCCAGACTCGGCCGGTGCGGTTCGACGTGGTGGTGGAGGTCCGGCCCCGGCGGGGCATCTCCGACCCCGAGGGGTCGACGATCGAGCGGGCCCTGCCCGCCCTGGGCTTCGCCGCCGTGAGCGACGTGCGGGTGGGCAAGGCCATCCGCCTGAGCGTCGAGGCCGCCGACGAGGACGCTGCCCGCTCCCTCGTGGGCCGGCTGTGCCAACGCCTCCTGGCCAACCCCGTCATCGAGGAGGCCGAGGTGTCGGTGGTGGCCCCGTGACCGTGGGCGTGGTGGTGTTCCCCGGCTCCAACTGCGAGCAGGACGTGGTGGAGGCGGTCAGCGCCCTCGGCGGGGACGCCGAGCTGCTCTGGCACGGTGACAGCACCCTCTCCGGCGTCGACGCGGTGGTCCTGCCCGGCGGCTTCGCCCACGGCGACTACCTCCGGCCCGGCGCCCTCGCCCGGTTCTCCCCGGTGATGTCGGCCCTGGTCGACTTCGCCGCCGGCGGAGGTCCCGTCGTGGGGATCTGCAATGGCTTCCAGGTCCTCACCGAGGCCGGGCTGTTGCCCGGCGCGCTGCAGAAGAACCGAGGTCTCAGGTTCCTCTGCACCATGGCTTCCGTCCGGGTCGAGACCACGTCCTCCCCGGTTACGGCACTGGCCGAGCGGGGTGATGTGCTGCAAGTGCCCATCAACCACTTCGAGGGAAATTACACCTGTGACCCCGACACACTGGCCCGCCTGCGGGCCGAGGATCGAGTGGTGCTCCGCTACGTGAGCAACCTGAACGGTTCCGTCGATGACATCGCCGGGATCTGCTCGGCGGAGCGCAACGTGGTCGGTCTCATGCCGCACCCCGAACGGGCCTGCCATTCCCTGTTGGGCTCGACCGACGGCGCCGTCCTGTTGCGGTCCTTGCTGGCCGCCGCCACCACGACCGCACCGACGCCCTTCAGCTCACGGCCCGGCTGATCCCCGCTCGCTTCAGGGCTGACGCAGGGACACCGAGGGCCCGCCACGCCTGGTAGCTGATGCCCTTCCGCTCCCCGTAGGCCTTGGCGACGTTGACGAACTCGTCCTCCAGGGCCGACAGGTCCACGCCGCCCTCGAGCGCCTCCCGCTCGTGCAACAGGTCGATGCGCTCTTGGATGAGGGAGAGCCGATTGATCTGGTTCGCCGACTCGAGCTGGCGGTCGATGGTCGACAACCGCCGACCGATCGTCTCCGGTGTCCGCTTGCGGCCCCGCTTGGGTTTGTGGGTTTCAAGTGCTTCGAGGTAGGAGCTGACGACTCGACTCTGGGTCCGGCCTTGGGCCATAGCGGCCTTGTGCTCGTCGGTCACCACCCGCTTCTTCCGTTGTGCCATACAATGATAATGGATCAAGGCATTGTCAGATTGCAAGGGTCGTCATCCGAATCTCCCTTCACGGCCTGAGGCCGCTCCCGGCTCGTCACATCTGAGGCATGGCCCACTCAATTCGTCTTGGGGCCCGCCCCGGGCGCCTCCTCCCCGACGGCGACCGCCACGGCCCCGCTACCGTCACGGCGGTGGAGGGACTGCACCGGGCCCTCGGGCTCACCGACGGCGAGGCGGCCGAGATCGAGCGCGTCCTGGGGCGGGACCCGAACCGGCTGGAGCTGGCCATGTACGCGGTCATGTGGTCCGAGCACTGCTCGTACAAGTCGTCCCGGGTCCACCTGGAGCGCCTGCCCAGCCAGGGCGAGGGGGTGCTGGTCGGTCCGGGCGAGAACGCCGGGGTGGTCGACGTGGGCGACGGGATTGCCGCCGCCATCCGGATCGAGAGCCACAACCACCCCTCGGCCGTGGAGCCCCGCCAGGGGGCGGCCACGGGGGTGGGCGGCATCCTGCGGGACATCTTCACCATGGGCGCCCGGCCGGTAGCCCTGCTCGACTCGCTGCGCTTCGGTCCCCTCGACGACGACCGGGCCCGCTGGGTCCTCGACGGGGTGGTGGGAGGGATCTCGTGGTACGGGAACGCCGTGGGGGTGCCCACCGTCGGCGGCGAGGTGGCGCTGGACCCCTGCTTCGCCGGCAACCCGCTCGTAAACGTGGCGTGCCTGGGGCTGCTGCCCGCCGACCGGCTGGTGCTGGGCCGGGCCTCGGGCGAGGGGAACCTGGCTGTCCTCCTCGGAGCCACCACCGGGCGGGACGGCATCGGTGGGGTCAGCGTGCTGGCCAGCGCCGGCTTCGGCGGTGAGGGCGGGGGCGGGGCGGCCGAGGCCGGCGCCAAGCGCCCCAGCGTCCAGGTGGGCGACCCCTACGAGGAGAAGCGCCTCATCGAGGCCAGCCTGCGCCTCTTCGACGCCGGGCTGGTGGTGGGGATCCAGGACCTCGGCGGCGCCGGCCTCACCTGCGCCACCAGCGAGACGGCCAGCCGGGGGGGTGTGGGCATGGATGTCGACCTCTCGGCCGTGCCGCTCCGGGAGCCGGGCATGGACCCGGTCGAGATCATGACCAGCGAGAGCCAGGAGCGGATGCTGGCCATCGTGACGCCGGCGGACCTGGACCAGGTGCTGGCCATCTGCGATCGGTGGGAGGTGCGCAGCACGGTCATCGGTCGGGTCACCGGCGGCGACCGGCTCCGGGTCCTCGAGCGGCCCGGCGGCGCCGTCCTCGCCGACCTCCCCGCCACCTCCCTCCACCACGCCGCACCGCGCTACCGGCGCCCCATGGCCCGGCCCCGGCCGGTGGCCGACCTCCCCGCCCACGTCCCCGCCCCCGCCGACGCCGGCTCCGACCTCCTGGGCCTGGTCATGGACGCCGCCTGGATCTCCGACCAGTACGACTCCCAGCTGTTCCTCAACACCGTCGGAGGCCCCGGGGGCGATGCCGCCGTCCTGCGTCTCAAGCACCCCGTGACCGGCGTCGACACCGGTCGGGGCCTGGCCCTCACCGTCGACGGCAACCACCGCTGGTGCGCCGCCGACCCGCGCCGGGGGACGGCGCTGGTCGTGGCCGAGGCGGTCATGAACCTGGCCTGTGCCGGGGCCAGGCCCGTGGCCGCCGTGAACTGCCTCAACTTCGGGAACCCCGAGCACCCCGAGGTCATGTGGCAGCTCTCCCAGGCCGTCGACGGCCTGGCCGACGCCTGCGGGACGCTGCGGATCCCCGTGGTGGGGGGCAACGTCAGCCTCTACAACGAGAGCGGGGGGGACGACATCGAACCCACCCCTGTCGTGGCCCTCCTCGGCGTCATCGACCGCCTGACCACCCGGCCGCCGGGCCCGACCCTCCACGACCACCACCGGGTGGTGCTGTTGGGGCCCCGCTCGGCCGAGCTGGGGGCCTCGGCGTGGGCCGCCATCCGGGTCGGCCGCGGCCGGCCGGTGGGGCCGCCGCCCCCGCTCGACATGGGGGTCCACGACGCGGTCGCGGGTGCGGTCCGGTCCCTGGTCCTCGACGGCGTGCTGGCCGGGGTCCACGACGTCTCCGACGGCGGCATGGGCGTGGCCCTCGCCGAGATGGCGGCCCGGTCGGGGGTGGGGGCCCGGATCGAGGGCCTCGACGGCCACGACGAGCTGTTCTCGGAGGCCCCCTCGCGGGTGCTGGCGTGCGTCCGGCCCGACCAGGCGCCCGAGGTGGCCCGACGGTGCTCCTCGGCGGGGGTGGCGTTGGCCGACCTCGGCGAGGCCGGCGGCGACCGACTGGTCGTGGCCGGCGCCATCGAGCTCCCCGTGGCCGCCATCGTCACCGCCTGGCGCACCGCCCTGCCGTCGGCGCTGGTCCCGCCGGCCGCCTCGACCTGAGGGGACGCCGGGGAGGGGACACCTGCCCGGGCAGGCGCCTACAGTGAGAGGTGGGCCCCTCGGGCAGGTCGGCGCCCGGAGGGACCAGCGGAGAGACGATGCGCCCACACGAGAGACCGCAGCGACCAGAGGGCGAGGGCGGCACAGCCACGCGCCGGGCCCGGCGGGGCGACATCGAGGGAGGACGGGCGGACGAGGCGGCGACAGGGCCCGGCGGCATCGACGGCCTGCGGGACGGGCTGGGCGCGCTGTCGGCACGCATCGACTCCCTGGCCAGTGCCGCCGCCGCCCACCGGACCACGACCTGGGACCGGCTGTCGGACATGGTCGTACGGGTGATGAGGGCCACCGCCGGCGACGTCGACGACCACCGGCACGGCCCCGACCGCCCTGCCTCCGGGCCGCCGGCGGGCGTTGAGCACGACGGGGAGGGGCTGGGGGGGCTGGCCGAGGAGCTGGCGGCGCTGCGCAGGGCCATCGCCGAGCGGGGTGGTGACGACGGGCTTAGGGCCTCGCTGGCGGAGCTACGCCACGACATCGCCGCGGTGCGCGACCAGGTGGCCAGGCTGCGTCGCCGGATGCCGCTTCGCTCCGGTCCGGTCCCGGTCCAGCTCACCCACGATCAGCTCGACCAGATCGCCGCCGCCGTCGCCAGCCGCCTGGCCCGGGGCCTCGACTCCTAGGATGGGGTTGTGGCGGTGATCGACGAGCGCTCCGGCCCGGAGGTTCGTCGAGCGGAGCTCGGCGCCGACCGTCCGGGGGAGTCGTGTGGCGTCTTCGGGGTGTACGCACCGGGGCAGGCGGTGGCCCACCTCACCTACCTGGGGCTGTACGCGCTGCAGCACCGGGGTCAGGAGTCGGCGGGCATGGCGGTCAGCGACGGGGAGTCGCTCATCGTCGACAAGGACATGGGGCTGGTCAGCAACGTCTTCAACGAGCGCCGGCTGGCCTCCCTGGTCGGTCACCTGGCCATCGGCCACACCCGCTACTCCACGACGGGCTCCAGCACCTGGCGCAACGCCCAGCCGGTGTACCGCGACGTCGGTCATGCCGAGTTCGCCCTCGGTCACAACGGCAACCTGGTCAACACCGAGGCGCTGGCGGCGGAGGGCGGGATGCTCCCTGGGACCGTGGCCAGCGACAGCGACCTCGTCGCCGAGCTGCTGGCCGCCGAGATCCGGGCCCAGGGCGGCGACCGCGGGGACGGACGGGACCTCGAGCACGCCCTCCTGTCGGTCCTCCCCCGGCTGGAGGGAGCCTTCTCCCTCGTGCTCCTGGACGAGGGCCACCTGGTCGGGGTGCGCGACCCCAACGGGTTCCGTCCGCTGTGCGTGGGGAGGCTGGGCAGCGGCTGGGTGCTGGCGTCGGAGACGCCGGCCCTCGACGTGGTCGGGGCCCGCTTCGTGCGTGACCTGGAGCCGGGGGAGGTGGTGGTCATCGACGCCACCGGGCTCCGCTCGCTCGCCCCCTTCCCACCGCAACGGGTCAGCCCCACCCTGTGCCTCTTCGAGTTCGTCTACTTCGCCCGACCCGACGGCCGCCTGCTGGGCCAGAACGTCCACCTGGCCCGCCAGCGCATGGGCGAGCTGCTGGCGGAGCAGGCGCCGCTGCCACCGGCGTCGGGGGGGGCTGCCGCCGAGGCCATGGTCATGCCCGTGCCCGAGTCGGGCGTTCCCGCCGCCCAGGGGTTCGCCCGGGCGTCGGGCATCCCCTACGGGGACGGCCTGGTGAAGAACCGCTACATCGGGCGGACCTTCATCGCACCCAGCCCCGAGCTGCGGAGCCGGAGCGTGCGCATGAAGCTCAACCCCCTGACCGAGAGCATCGCCGGAAAGCGGTTGGTCGTGGTCGACGACTCGATCGTGCGGGGGACCACCCCCCGCGCCGTGGTGGCCATGCTGCGGGAGGCGGGGGCGACCGAGGTCCACCTGCGGGTCACCTCGCCGCCGTACCGGTGGCCCTGCTTCTACGGCATGGACACCGGGACCCGCGCCGAGCTGCTGGCCAACGACCGCACCGTCGAGGAGATCGGCCGTTACCTCGACGTGGATTCCCTGGCCTACCTCACCCTCGATCGCCTGATCGAGGCCACCCGTGCGCCTGGCGACGGCTTCTGCACCGCCTGCCTCACCAACCGCTACCCCATCCCGGTGCCGGTGACCCTGCGCAAGGAGGTCCTCGAGGGCGACGACATGCCCATCCCGGGGGTGGCGCGGGAGCTGCAGGCGGTGGAGGCACCCATTGGGTGAGACCTACGAGTCCGCCGGGGTGAGCCTCGCCGACGGGGAGAGGGCGGTGGCACGAGTGACCGAGATGGCCCGGGCCACCTTCCGCCCCGAGGTCATCGGCGGCCTGGGCGGGTTCGGGGGGCTGTTCGCCCTGGACCGTGACCGCTATGCGGAGCCGGTGCTGGTGGCCTCCACCGACGGGGTCGGGACCAAGGCCGTCATCGCCCAGGTGACCGGGCGCTTCGACACCATCGGCCTCGACCTGGTGGCCATGTGCGTCGACGACGTCGTATGCCATGGCGCCGAGCCGCTGTTCCTGCTCGACCACATCGCAGTCGAGCGGCTCGACCCCGACCACGTGGCCGCGGTGGTCGCCGGCGTGGCGGAGGGCTGCCGCCAGGCTGGCTGCGCCCTCATCGGCGGCGAGACGGCCGAGCACCCCGGGGCCATGGCGCCCGCCACCCTCGAGCTGTCCGGGTGCGCGGTGGGGGTGGTGGACCGTGACCGCCTGGTCACCGGGGCCCGGGTCGCCCCCGGCGACGTCCTCATCGGCCTGCCGTCCACCGGGCTCCGGGCCAACGGCTACTCCCTCGCCCGCAGGGTCCTGGTGGACCGGCCGGGCGCGGACCTGGCTGGCCCCGCCTACCTGGGGGCCCGCCACTCCCTCGCCGACGAGCTGCTGCGGCCCTCGGTCCTGTACGCCCCGGCGGTGCTGGAGCTGCTCGGCGCGGTCGATGTCCGGGCCGTGGCCCACATCACCGGGGGCGGCATCGTCGGGAACCTGCCCCGGGCCCTGTCCTCCTCGGTCGACGCCGTGGTGGAGCTGGGGAGCTGGGAGGTGCCGCCGATATTCGAGGAGATCCGGCGCCGAGGCCCCGTCGACGACGAGGAGATGGCCCGGGTGTTCAACCTGGGCCTGGGGATGGTGGTGGTGGTGCCCGCCACCCAGTGCGCCACCGCCATCGACGTGGCCCGCTCGGCGGGGCACCGGGCCGTGGTGGTGGGCGAGGTGGTGCCCGGTGACGGTGGCGTGAAGCTGGTGCCAGGGCCGACCACCACGCCGTGACCGGGGAGGGCGACGACAGGGCCACGATCCCCCCCGCCGTGCGGTCCCAACGGCGCAGGGGCGGCCACCGGCGGAAGGGGCGGGCGGCGCGGGCCGTGGCCGTGGCCGGGCTGGTCGCCCTGGTGGCGGGCATCGTCGTCGCCGTCGTCGACCTGACCGACGGGGATCCTCCGGCCCTGACGCCCCCCGACGCGGTCACCTTCACCCGGCGGGCGCTCTCGGCCGCCGGTGTGGCCGGCGCGGTGGTGGACCCCGCGCCCCGGCCGGGGCGGTTCACGCCCGAGGGCAGCGACCCCGTCGAGGTCTGGATCGTCCCCGTCGACGTGGAGGGCCAGCACATCGAGCTGTACGTCCCCCGCAGGGGCGACCGGGCCGTCAACCTCGACGACGAGATCGCCCCCGGCCAGTTCCTGCTCTCCGACGGGCAGTTCGATGCGCTGAAGCGGTTCCGCCTCGACCTCCACCAGGAGCGCCTGCGTCAGCGCCAGGTGGTCCCGGGGGCGGTGGCGGGCATCCTCGTCCTCCTCACCGGCACCTGGCTGTTCATGACCGTGCGCTCCCCCCGACGGTGAACGGCTCGGTGGTGACGGCCGGCTGCGGGCGGGGCGGGTGGTCCCGGGGGGCGCTGTTCCAGGCCACCTCCACGCGGTAGCGGCCGGCTGGGACGAGATCGCCCCGGAGGGCTGTCCCCGACACGTCACCGCGCCGCCCGTCGGCCTCATCGTCCTGGTTCCAGTAGCGCTGGTCCCAGCTGTCCTCGAGCGTCCTGCACTGGCGGGGCGCCCACGTTGCTGGCGGAGGTCGGCGGGGCCAGGGGTCGAGGGCCTCGGCCCGCTCGGCGATGTCGGCCATGGTGACCGCCGGCCCGCCTCCATGAGCTCGGCGACGCTGCGTCCGTCCGTCGCCTCGCACCCCAACGTGTCGCCGTCGTCGACCAACCCCACCCGGCCCCACACCGCCAACACCCTCGACGAGCACCTCGACATGCTCATGGACTGCCACCACCTCAACCCGGCCGTCCCCGAGGACCTGGCCTTCGCCAAGAGCCGCATCCGCCCCACCACCATCGCCGCCGAGGACATCCTCCACGACCTCGGGGCCATCTCCATGATCGGCTCCGACTCCCAGGCCATGGGCCGCATAGGCGAGGTGGTGGTGCGGACCTGGCAGACGGCGCACGTCATGAAGCGGCGCCGGGGGGCGCTGCCCGGCGACGGGGCCGCCGACAACCACCGCGCCCGGCGCTACGTGGCCAAGAACACCATCTGCCCGGCCGTGGCCCATGGCCTCGACGCTGAGGTGGGATCGGTGGAACCGGGCAAGCTGGCCGACCTCGTCCTGTGGCACCCGGCCTTCTTCGGGGCCCGGCCCCACGTCGTGCTCAAGGGCGGGACGATCGCCTGGGCGGCCATGGGCGACGCCAACGCCTCCATCCCCACCCCCCAGCCCGTGCTGCCCCCGTCCCATGTTCGGCGCCGCCCCCACCGTCGCCGCCGCCACCAGCGTGGCCTTCGTGGCCCCCGCCGCCTTGGAGGACGGCCTGGCCGAGCGCCTCGACGTGCGGCGGCGGCTGGCGCCGACGGCCGACGTGCGCCGGCGGGGCAAGGCCGATCTGCCCCACAACGACGCCCTCCCCGACATCCACGTCGACCCCGAGACCTTCACCGTGGCCGTCGACGGCGAGGAGGTCGTCCCCGAACCGGCCACGGAGCTCCCATGGCCCAGCGCTACTTCCTGTTCTGATCGCGCCCGCAGCCGGCCCTGGTGCCACCTGGGCTGTGGAAGGCTGGCGGCGTGAGCTCGCGCGCTGCCGCCCTGTTGCTGGCTGACGGGCGCTTCCCCGCTGGTGGGCACGCCCACTCAGGCGGCCTGGAGGTCGCCGTCGAGCGGGGGCGGGTGGGCGACGTCGACCAGCTGAGGGCCTTCATTCGGGGACGGTTGGCCACCGCCGGGGCCGTCGACGCCGGGCTGGCCGCCGCTACCTGCGACCGCGTCGCCCACCACGGCCCCACCGCCCCGTGGGCCAACCTCGTCGACGAGGCCGAGGCCCGCCAGCCCTCTCTTGCACAGCGAGCGGCCTGGCGGGCCCAGGGCCGGCAGCTCCTGCGGGCCGGGCTCGCGTCCTGGCCGGGACCGGTCCTGGCC
>JBOGHU010000012.1:0-9465 GCA_050742255.1 Acidimicrobiales bacterium | reverse complement strand
TGGGACTGGGGCTGTAGTGATGGCTTCCTCCCATCGAGCACCCGAGGTGTGTCGCCAGCCACCTGTCCCGGCGCTCACCAACCCGCTGGTACGAACGCTCGCTATCTGAGGCTGTCCAGGTCGATTGAGTCGAAGGCGATCGTTGGTGTCGCCTCCTCGCCGAACCACAGGTGCACCGACGAGGCAGTCGCCGATGCTCCCGGCATGCCGAGTGCCGGCTCCACTTCAGTGCCAGCTCCACTTCAGTGCCAGCTGCACTTCAGTGCCAGCTTCAGTGCCAGCTGCACTTCAGTGCCAGCTCCACCAGCTCCTGGGCCTCGCGCACGACATCGGAGTGTGCCCGTTCCTCCATGAGCACCTGCAGGACCCGCCGGCGGGCCCGCGCCCTGACCAGGTAGGCGGCGGCGAGCTGGTCGATGTCCGAGTCGTGGCGCATGGGGTTGCGGGCCACGAACCCGAAGACGACCACGCCCCCGGAGCCGCTCGCCGTAGACGGCCCGGCAGGCACGCACCGTCGCCATCACGACGTGGTCGCGCCTCGGCCAGTACTGGGACGGTCTCGCAGGAGGGAGTCCGGACAGCCTCGTCGTCCCAGCGCCTGCCCAGCGTCAGGTGGCGTCGATCCCTGCCCGGCGCGGCCCGCGCCCGAGGTCTGGACGGCGGTAGGCGCTCACGTGCATGGAGCTCTCCTCGGAGAACGGCTCGTCACGCCATCCGGAGCGGCGCCACGCCAGCTCCAGGCCGGCGTCGGCCGCCATGGCGTCGAGCTCTGCCGGCGCGGCGTAGCGGATCTGCCACGGGCACAACCGGATGCCGCCTTCTGTGACCGACACCAGGGAGCCCTCCACCCTCTGGTCCCCGGCGTCGTGCCGGTAGGCCGAGAGCACCACCTCGTCCACCCCGATCCGAGCAGGCTCCACCCCGCTGGGCGGGGCGTCCTCGGCTGGCACGAACGCCTCCACCGCGAAGTACCCGCCCGATCGCAGCTGTGCCGCCACGCGGGCGAAGCACTTCCTCTGAGAGTGGGGGTGGCCAGGTTGAACAGCGTGTTGAACGCCGCCAGGACCACGGCAAAGCCTCCGGGTACCTTCGCGCCCACCTGGGCGAAGTCGCCCACCACCACGTGCACTCGCTCCCCGCCCGGCTTGGCCCGCAGCCGCTCCACCATGGCCGGTGACGCCCGTGCACCTCCATCCCCCGGTCGGCCAGAGGCACGGCCAGGCGCCCGGTTCCCACGCCCAGCTCGAGCACCGGCCCACCACCGGCCAGGGCGGCCACCGCCTTTACCGTGCCCTCGACGTCGGACACCTCGGTGTACCAGTCGTCGTAGACGCCCGCGAAGCGCTCGCCGTAGGTGGCCGGGTCGAAGCCCTCCACCCCTCACTCACTACCACGTGGGGGGACAGACATGCCCGGGATGGCGTGAGGCACCACGCTCCGGGTCAGGAGAAGCCCTCATGAGAGGGTCTCTCGAGTTCGTTCCGTCACCTCGGCGACGTGGTGTGCCGAGCCCGTCTCGAGCGCCCGGTGCCGAACCCAGAGGGCGAGGGCGATGAACTGGGCGTCCTCGACCAGCACCCACCAACGCAACGGCTGGCCGGCGTGCACGCCGAAGCACCCGCAGTTGGGGAGATCGAGCCCACGAGCGAAGGCCAGGGCTGCGAGCACCGTCCACGTGGCCCCCACCGCCACCGCCATCGTCGCCGGACGGTGACCGGTGCGTGACCGGAGCAGGCCGATCCCGGCGAGGAGCTCGCCAGCCACCAGAGCTGGGGCGAGCACCGCCGCGGTGATGCCCCCACCGAGCCGATAGGTCTCGAGGATCCCGACGAAGCCGCCCAGGTCGCTGAGCTGGCCGATGGCCATGGCGAGGAGCAGGAGACCGAGGAGCCGACGAGCCATGCCTCAGCTGACCTCGCAGAGGACCTTCATGGCGTCGCCGGTCTCGAGCTCCAGTTCGTTTCTTCCGGAGGACGCACTGGCCATCGGGGT
This sequence comes from Acidimicrobiales bacterium, assembly GCA_050742255.1. Taxonomy (GTDB): domain Bacteria; phylum Actinomycetota; class Acidimicrobiia; order Acidimicrobiales; family CADCSY01; genus JBOGHU01. The sequence goes on along the minus strand of JBOGHU010000012.1, from coordinate 7,473 downwards.
CGTCACGGTGACCCACGTCACCGCCATCCCGCTGCCTCGCGCCCGACCATCGGAACCCCCCTGGGTGGCGACCAGTCGGGATGGGAACTCGGTCCGGCCCCCCCGCATTCCCCCCAGGCACGCCCGGCCGATCTGGGCCAGAAGACGCTCACCGCTGCCGTGCGATCGACCCGCTCTCGGCCCCTCGCTCCCTGGGGAGACCCTCCTTGAGCGATCCGGGCATGCCGGCCGTTCCATGTTGACTAGCTGCATAACGCACTTACGGGGGTGGGCGTCGTTGTGCCAAAGTCTCTTCCGAGGAGGGAGGGGTACATGGGAGCCAACGGTTCGGCCGCAAGATCCAGCCGCCTTGGTCTGTACTGCCCCGGGTGACTGCCGGGCTATCACCTGCCGTTCATCGCGGCAGCAGCGGACGGTCTGTTCGCTGATCATGGGCTCGACGTCGAGATCCTCGACACCTACCCGGGTACGGCTGGCGTCGTGGCCGCCTCGGCCGGCGAGATCGACTTCTGCCTGACCAGCGTCAAGTACTTCCTCACCGCCCGGGCGCAGAACCCAGCGCTCGCCGCCCGCTTCGTCGGAGTCGTCTTCTGCCGGAGCCCGATCGCGGCAATCGTGATCGCCGAAGCGCCATGGCGTGAGCCGGCTGACCTCGCCGATTGCCGGGTCGGCGGCCAGCCGGGAGACGCCCTCGTGCAGGAGTACCAGGCAGCGTTGGCCCGGCGCGGTGTCGCCCTGTCGCGGCTGGTGCCCACCCCCTATGCGGAGGCGCCCTCCGCCCTTGCTCGCGGCGAGATCGATGCGATCGCCGACTTCGCCGACCTCGTCCCCAGGGTGCGGCGCCAAGCAGGCGCGGCGGTCCGGGCACTACGGGTCGGACCCGAGTTGTACGCCAACGGGCTGGTGGCCGGCGATCACGTGTCGCACGAGACGACCGGGGCCATGAACGGGGCGGTCGTCTCGGCGCTGCTACGGCAGCGGAGCCAGCCCCGCGCCGGCCTCGACGAGCTCCTTCGACGATCACCCGGGGTCGACCCTGCCGAGGCGCTCGAGGGCTGGGAGCTCGCCACCCGCAGCATCTTCACCGGTGGAGGAGTCGCCCCGATGTCGGGAGCGCGTTGGAGAGCGACGATCGCCTACGTGAGCTCCACCCATGCCCTGCCCGCCGTCGACCCCGAATCCGTCTACCGGCCTGCTCTCGCGGCTGCGTCCTGAGCGGAGCTGACCCTCGACCTGGAGGTTCTCGTGACACGTCACCGGCTGGCTCTTCCGCTCGTGTTCTGCCTCCTTCTCGCCTTCGCGGCCTGCGGCGGGGACGACGACGAGGCCACCGCGCCTGGCGAGGATGCACCCCTCGGGGAGGTGGCCGGTGAGCTGGTCGTGGGCACCGGTGAGGACTCCTACACCACCGAGGAGCCCGAGGCCGACGTGGGATTTGCCCCCCGGGCGATCTTCGAGGGGCTGGTGCAGATGACCCCCGACTACCGGGTCGAGCCGGTTCTGGCCACGGAATGGGAGCTCATCGAGCCGAACACCTGGCGGTTCACGCTCCGCCAAGGCGTCACGTTCCACGACGGGCAGCCCTTTACCGCCGAGGCGGTCAAGTTCACCTTCGACCGCATCGCCGAGGCTGGCGGTGCCAACCTCAAGCTTGGTCCTGACTCGACCGTGATCGTCGACGACCACACGGTCGAGGTCACCCCGACGGTCGAGAACCGGCGTCTGGTGGAGCAGCTCGTCCACCCGGACCGCAGCATCATCGCCCCGGGATCGCGACCCGGGGAGGAACCGGTGGGCACCGGTCCGTTCCGGTTCGCCTCCTATGCACCCCAGGAACAGCTCGTGGTCGAACGCAACGACGGCTACTGGGGTGACCCTGCCCCGCTGGACCAGATCACCTTTCGGTTCATCCCCGAAGCCAACGCGCGGCGCCTCGCCCTCGAAGCCGGCGACGTCGACGTCATGCTCGATGTCCCCCTCGACGCGGCGCAGAGCGTCGAAGGGAACGGCTTCAACGTCGACGTGCCCCCGCCGGGCCTCTACGAGGCGATGTACGCCAACATCGGCGGCGCCGGGGGCTACACCATCCTCCAGGATCCCGACGTCCGTCGGGCCATCGGTCTCGCCATCGACCGCGACGCCCTCGTCGAGGGTCTGCTGAACGGGTTGGCGGTGAACGAGCAGACCGTCGTCCCCGCCCGGCTGCTCGGAGACGCCGCGGACGTGATCGAGGGCTTCGAGCTGGATCGCGAGGGGGCAGCCGAGCTCCTCGAGGGCGCAGGCTGGGTGATGGGCGGCGATGGCATCCGAGAAAGGGATGGCCAGCGGCTCACGCTCGAGCTCGTCAACGGCTTCCCGTCGTCTCAGGAGCACGGCGACGTCGCCGAGTTCGTCCAGGCTCAGCTCGGCGAGGTCGGCATCGATGTGGAGGTCATCGTGACCCCGGACTCGGGTTCCTACGAGGAACGCCTCGACGCAGCCCAGGGTGACCTCTGGCTCGAACGGGGCAACCAGAACGATGCCAACCCCGCCTTCCTCCCAGCCCTGCTCTTCTGGGAGGAGGGCCTCTTCGGCAACATCGGCTACCAGCCGCTGTTCGCCCCCGGGTGGCCGCCTGAGGAGGACGAGCCCCGGGTCGGGGACGGCTCGTTCGACGAGACGATCGTCGAGGCACTGGCCGCGCCCACCAGCGAGGAGGTCAAGATGCTGACAGCCGAGGCCATGCATCTGCTCATCGACGAGCACGCCATCGTCATCCCCCTCGCTGGCCTGGTGCGGCCGCTCGCCTTCCGCGACGGCGTCGAGAGCCTGTCCGCCCACCCCTCGGGGATCCAGACCCGCTTCGACGGCATCTCCCTCTCCGGCGGATGAGCCGCCCCGGGTGGCGGCCCTAGGGTCATCAAGGCACCGCGGTGGTCGCCTACGTCGTCCGTCGGGTGGCGTACCTGGTCCCGACGTGGCTCGGCCTCAGCCTGCTTGCCTTCATCCTGGGCAACGTCGCTCCGGGCGACCCAGTGCGGTCTCACTTCCAACGCACGCAGAGTCGCCCACCTACCGAGATCGAGGCCGAGCGGTTCCGTGAGCAGTTCGGGCTGGACGACCCGGTGCTGGAGCGCTTCGGGAACTGGGTGTTCGACGCCGTTCAGGGTGACCTGGGCAGGTCCTTCTCGACCGGGAAGCCGGTTCGCGAGGAGCTGACGTCCCGGTTCCCGGCCACGCTGCAGCTGGCCGTGGCGGCGATGACCGTCGCCTTCGCAATCGCCATCCCCGTCGGGGTGGTCGCAGCGCTGTACCGGAACCGCCTCCTCGATCAGTTCCTGCGCATCGGATCGATGGTGGGGGCGTCGCTTCCCGGCTTCTTCCTCGCCTACCTGCTCATCATCGTGTTCTCGGTCGAGCTCGGCTGGCTCCCGAGCGTCGGGCGGGGGGGCTTGGACCATCTGGTGTTGCCCGCACTGGCCCTCGGGCTCGGCGACTCCGCCATCCTGGCCCGCCTTCTGCGATCGAGCCTGCTCGAGGTGCTGGGGGAGAACTACGTCCGCACCGCCAGGGCCAAGGGCCTTCCGGAGTGGCGGGTGGTGACGCGCCATGCCCTCGGCAACGCATGGTCGGCGGTGCTCACCGAAGCGGCGCTCACGTTCGGAGCCCTGCTCGCCCTGTCCGCCATCATCGAGGTGATCTTCGTCTGGCCGGGCATCGGTCGGTTGGTGCTCGAGGCCATCTCTCAGCGCGACTACCCGGTCATCCAGGGGTTCGTGGTCTTCGCGGGGACGGTGTTCGTGGTGCTCAACCTCGTCGTCGACCTGCTGTACATCCGACTCGACCCCCGTGTGTCGCTCGGCGCGCGGCCGAAGGCGGTGCGGGCTCCATGATCGACGGTGGCCACGACGCCGTGCTCGAGCGGGTGGAACGCGTCGAGCGCGGCTCGCTCCCGTCAGGGGGAGCGCCTGCGGCCTCAGCAGCGGCAGCAGCGGGAACGACAGCGTCAGCCATGTCGGAGGCCTCGCTGTCGCGCCGGCTCGTGCGCGACCGCACCGCCCTGATCGGGCTCGTGATCCTCCTGGCACTGGCGGGGCTCTCGCTGCTGGCGCCGTGGGTGGCGACCTCGGACCCCGCGGCCCAAGATGTCCTCTCCAAGCACCAAGGGCCGAGCGCGGAGCACTGGCTCGGGACCGATGAGCTCGGGCGCGACGAACTGTCCCGGCTTCTCCACGGCGGACGAGCATCGCTGCTCGCCGCCCTCGGCCTCGGCTTCGCCATCCTGGTCATCGGCGTCGTCGTCGGCACCTGCGCCGGCTTCATCGGGGGCTGGTTCGACGCCGGCATCATGCGGGTCGTGGACGTGCTCCTGGCCTTTCCCAACTTCTTGCTCGTCCTCGTGGTGGTCGGGGCTCTCGGCCCGGGCCTGGTCAACCTCGGCATCGCCTTTGCGGTCGCCGGGTGGGTGGGCTATGCGCGGGTGGTGCGTGGTCTGGTCCTCTCGGCCAAGGAGCGCCCGTACGTCGAGGCCGCCCGCGCCCTCGGGTTCCGACCTTGGCGGGTGACGCTGCGTCACGTCCTGCCCCATGTCCTGGCACCGGTGATCGTGCTGTGGACGCTGCGCACCGGGCAGCTCTTGCTCGCGTTCGCCGCGCTCTCGTTCCTCGGGCTGGGTGTGCAGCCGCCGACGGCGGAGTGGGGCGCCATGCTCAACTCGGCCCGCGACTCCCTCGCGGTGGCACCGCTGCTCATGGTGTACCCGGGAGCGCTGATCACCCTGGCAGCGCTGGGCTTCAACTTGCTTGGCGATGGCCTGCGCGACGTCCTCGATCCCACGTTGCGCTGAGCTGCTGACGGCGTGACCACGGTGGCCGCACCCTTGCTGGAGCTCGAGGATCTCTCGGTCACCCTCCCCACTCCGAGCGGCGCGGTGCGGGCCGTGAACGGTGTGTCGCTGTCCGTACGTACCGGGGAGCGGCTGGGGATCGTCGGAGAGTCTGGGGCAGGCAAGACGATGACCGCGCTGCGCGCCATGGGACTGGTCCCGTCCCCCCCAGCCACGCTCTCGGGCCGCGTCCTGTACCGAGGCACCGACCTCGCCACCCTACCCAGCCGGGACCGGCGCCGCCTGTGTGGCGCCACGATGGCCATGACCTTCCAGGATCCGATGACCTGTCTGAACCCCAGGATGACCGTGGGCGACCAGATCGCCGAGGCCATCCGCGCCCACGAGCGCCTCTCGAAGGTCCGGGCCCGAGCCCGCGCCGTCGAACTGCTCGGCCTGGTCGCCATCCCGGCTCCCGCTCGCAGGGCCGATGAGTACCCACACCGGCTCTCAGGAGGCATGGCCCAGCGCGTCATGATGGCCATGGCCCTGTCGTGCGGTCCGGACCTCATCTTCGCCGACGAGCCGACGACCGCACTGGACGTGACCATCGAGGCTGAGGTCATCGACTTGCTGGTCCGCCTCTGCGAGGAGCAGAAGGCAGCCGTCGTGCTCATCACCCACGACCTCGCCCTGCTGGCCCGCTTCGCTGACCGGGTGGCCGTGATGTACGCGGGTCGGGTGGTGGAGGAGGGCGACGTGAGCACGATCTACCAACGTCCCGCCCATCCCTACACGGTGGGTCTGCTGCGCTCGGTCACGCGCGCCGACCAGCCCCGTGAAGCCCGTCTCACCACCATCGAGGGCGCCCCTCCGTCAGCGCTGGCGCTGCCAGGAGGTTGCCCGTTCCATCCTCGCTGCCCTCGCGCCCGCGACATCTGTTCACACCAGGAGCCCGAGCTGACGGCTCGGACGCCGTCTGGCCACCGGTTCGCTTGCCACTTCCCCAGCGAGCCCTCCCACCAGCCACAGCGGGACCTGTCCCATCCGAGATGACGCGGCGCCGATGACCGCCGTCCCACCCCTCCTCGCGGTCGACGGACTCGTCAAGTCGTTCCCGGTGACGCGGGGAATCCTCCGCCGCCGTCGAGGCGACGTGCGCGCCGTCGACCGCGTCTCGTTCACGATCGAAGCGGGTCGCACGCTCGGGCTCGTCGGAGAGTCGGGGTGTGGGAAGTCGACCCTCGCTCGCTGCCTGTTGCGGCTGGTCGAGCCCAGCGCCGGCCGGGTGCGCTTCGGGGGCGAAGACGTCCGGGGCTACGGGGCCGGTGAGCTACGCCGACTCCGTCGCCGGGCGCAGATAATCTTCCAAGACCCCTTCGCGACCTTGAACCCTCGCATGACCGTGAGGGACCTGGTGGCCGAGCCGCTCCGGGCACATCGTGTCGTCGCCACCAAGGCGGAGGCGCGGCGGCGGGGGGATGAGCTGCTGGAGATGGTCGGCCTCACATCCGAACAGGCCGATCGATACCCGCGCCAGCTCAGCGGCGGTCAACGCCAGCGCGTCAACCTGGCCAGGGCGATCTCCTGCCGGCCGAGGCTGTTGATCCTCGACGAGCCCGTGGCCGCGCTCGACGTCTCGATCGCGGCCCAGATCCTGAACCTTCTCGCCGACCTGCAAGCCGAGCTCGGGGTCGCCTACCTGTTCATCTCGCATGACCTCTCCCTCGTCCGTCACGTCGCCCATCGGGTGGCCGTGATGTACCTCGGAGCGATCGTGGAGCTCGCTGACGCCGACGAGATCTTTCGAGCTCCGCAGCACCCCTACAGCCAGGCCCTACTGTCAGCAGCCCCTCTCCCGGACCCGATCCAGGAACGCCGCCGTCGCCGTATCCCGTTGCCGGGCGAGGTCCCGACCGGCTTCGACGTCCCGAGCGGGTGCCGCTTCCGCACCCGCTGCTTCAAGGTCCAGCCCGTCTGCGCCGAGCGAGAACCACCCCTCGAGCCGGTGGCGGGCGGTGACCACTGCGCCGCCTGCCACTTCGCTGCGCCCCTGCGGGTGCTGTAGCGGCGGGCCTGGCCTCCAACGACCCGCCGGCCGAGCCCCTGCCGACGCCGGGCTAGGCCGCCATGCCCATCGCCTAGTGTCCTGGAAGGTTGAAGCACTGTGAAATTGCCTGGGTCATGCGTCGGCTCCTTGGTTGATGGCCGCGCAGTAGGCGGCGAGGCGCTCCAGGATCTCTTCGGCGGTGTTGTGCCACACGAACGGGGTGGGGTTCTCGTTCCAGTTGTCGACCCAGGCTTGGATGTCGGCGGCGAGTTCTTTGACGCTGCGGTGAGCCGAGCGTTGCAGCTTCTTGGTGGTCAACGCCGAGAACCACCGCTCGACGAGGTTCATCCAGGACCCGTAGGTGGGGGTGAAGTGGAAGTGGAAGCGCTTGTGGCGCAGCAGCCACTTGTGGACGGCGGGGGTCTTGTGAGTGGACAGATCGTCCAAGATGACGTGTACGTCAAGCCCGTCGGGGACCTCCCGGTTGACCTTGTTCAAGAACGCGATGAAGTCGGCGCTGGTGTGGCGAGCGCGGATGTCGGTGATGACCTGGCCGGTGGCGATCTCGAGGGCGGCGAACAGGTCACAGGTGCCGTTGCGTTCATAGTCGTGGGTGGCC
>JBOGHU010000011.1:0-18580 GCA_050742255.1 Acidimicrobiales bacterium | reverse complement strand
CCGAAGAGATCCGCGACCACCGTGGAGGCGGTGCCCGCCTGAGTGAGGGCAACCATGGCCAGGTTGCGCATCCCCCGGTCGCCTGCACCGATGCGGAACAACACCCTGGGACCGAAGCTGACCACGGATTCGGCACCCACCTGCGTCCGTTCCAACTGCCATCTGCCGGGCATGCCAGCTAGCTCCGGGGGATTCAGCTCGGCTGTCTCTGACACCCCCCGAGCCTACCATGCTTGATCTGATTATGCAATACCCCCGGCCCAGAAACGTCCAGGTCACAGCACCTTTCTTCAGCTACTTGCGGAGGTCTGGGTCTCCTCGACACGCTGCACCACCTCTTGCCCCAGAGCCCCCCCGTCGTGGTGGTCGACAACGGCTCGAGCGACGGCTCGGCCGACGCCGTGCGGGCCGAGGCGCCCGGCCTGGAGGTCGTGGAGCTGGGCCGCTGGGGCGCTGTGCCGGGCGGCCGACCTCCTCGACGCGCACCCGCGGCTCGGGTTGCTGGCGGCCCGGGTCGTGGTCGGGCCGCAGCAGCACCCCGACCCGACCTGCGACCCCATGGCGGCCAGCCCGCTGGCCGGCGGACCCGATCTGCCCGGCCCCGCAGTGCTCGGGTTCCTCGCGTGTGGGGCGGTGGTGCGCCGGGAGGCCTTCCTCGATGCCGGCGGGTTCGACGAGCTCCTCTTCTTCGGGGGCGAGGAGGCGCTGCTCGCCATCGACCTGGAGGCCGCCGGGTGGGGCCTGGCCTCCGTCGAGGAGGTCGTCGCCCACCACCACCCGGGCCGGGTCGGGCGGGCCGGCGACCGCCACATCCTCGAGCTTCGCAACCGGCTGCTCGTGGACTGGCTGCGACGCCCCGCTGCCGTCGCCGCTGCCCGGACGGCGGCGGCGCTGCGGGTGGCCGTCACCGACGCCCACCAGGGGCGAGCCGTGGCGGGGGCGCTGTGCCGCCTCCCGGCCGCCCTCCGGCACCGGCGGAAGGTTCAGCCACCGCTCGAGCGTCGTCTGCGGCTGCTCGAATCGGGGACCGTGGGCTCGCCCGTGGCTCGGATCCCTTGACGGGCAGTATCTGACCATGCATCCTTGCAAGTGGCGTGGCAGTGATCTCCTGGTCCCTCCCACGTCGCTGAAGGGGCATGCATGCCGATCTTCACGGCAGAGCTCATCGGCACTGCCATCCTGGTCCTCTTGGGCGACGGCGTCGTCGCCAACGTCTTGCTGAGCAAGTCGAAGGGGCAGAACTCGGGTTGGATCGTGATCACCTTCGGATGGGGCCTCGCCGTCGCCATGGCCGTGTACGCCGTCGGCCGATTCAGCGGCGCCCACATCAACCCGGCTGTCACGTTCGGCTTCGCGTCCATCGGCAGCGTCGGCTGGGCCGACGTGCCGCTCTACCTGCTGGGCCAGTTCGCGGGGGCCATCCTGGGCGCGGCGCTGGTGTGGCTGGCCTACCTGCCCCACTGGGCCGAGACCCAGGATCCCGGCCTGAAGCTGGCCGTGTACAGCACCGGCCCTGCTGTCCGGCGCTACGGGCAGAACCTGGTCACCGAGATCATCGGCACGTTCGTGCTGGTGTTCGGGGTGCTCGGCATCGTCGAGGCGTTCGGCTCACTCGGTGAGGGCGAGATCGCGGGCGCACTGTCGGGAGCGCTGCCGCCGCTGCTCATCGGCCTGCTCGTGCTCTCGATCGGCCTGTCGCTCGGCGGGCCCACCGGCTACGCCATCAACCCGGCCCGCGACCTCGGGCCCCGGATCGCCCACTTCGTCCTCCCCATCGCCGGCAAGGGCAACTCCGATTGGGGCTACTCCTGGGTCCCGGTGGTCGGCCCGGTCGTGGGCGGCGTCGCTGCAGCCCTGGTGTTCCAGGCGGTGTACCCCGGCATCTGACGCCGAAGGGAGGCGCCCATGAAGAAGCTCCTCAACCGCCCGGACGACGTCGTCCGAGAGGAGCTGGAAGGCATCGCCGCCGCCCACCGCGATCTCGTACGGGTGCACTTCGACCCGAACTACGTGGTCCGGGCCGACGCCCCGGTGGAGGGCAAGGTCGGCATCCTGTCGGGCGGCGGCTCTGGGCACGAGCCCATGCACGGTGGCTTCGTCGGCGTCGGCATGCTCGACGCCGCCTGCCCGGGCGAGGTGTTCACCTCGCCCACGCCCGACCAGGTGCTCGACGCCACCAAGGCCGTCGACGGTGGGGCGGGCGTCCTGCACATCGTGAAGAACTACACCGGTGACGTCCTCAACTTCGAGATGGCGGCTGACCTGGCGCGGAGCGCGGGCTTGGGGGTCGAGGCGGTCGTCATCGACGACGACGTCGCCGTGCAGGACAGCCTCTACACCGCCGGTCGCCGGGGGGTGGGCACCACAGTCCTGGCCGAGAAGATCTGCGGGGCAGCGGCCGAGGCCGGTCGGTCGCTGGCCGAGGTGGCCGATCTGTGCCGCAAGGTCGACGAGAGCGGCCGGAGCATGGGCATGGCGCTCACCTCCTGCACGGTGCCGGCCGCGGGTCGGCCCACGTTCGAGCTCGGCGCCGACGAGATGGAGATCGGCATCGGCATCCACGGCGAACCCGGGCGGGAGCGGCGCAAGCTCGCCACCGCGGCCGAGATAGTCGAGATGCTGGCTGCGCCGGTCGTCGAGGACCTGCCCTTCCAGGAGGGCGAGGAGGTGCTGGCCTTCGTCAACAGCATGGGCGGGACACCGCTCATCGAGCTGTACGTCGTCTACAACGAGCTGGGGAAGCTGCTGGACGCCCGGGGCATCACCATCACCCGCAACCTGATCGGGCCGTACATCACCTCCCTCGACATGCAGGGCTGCTCGATCACGCTGCTCCGGCTCGACGACGAGCTGACCCAGCTCTGGGACGCGCCGGTCAACACACCCGGCCTGCGGTGGGGGGCCCGGTGAGCCTGTCGTTCGACGACGTGCTGGCCTGGGTGCGCGGGTTCGCCACCGCCGTCGCCGAGCACAAGGAGGAGCTCACCGCGCTCGACTCGGCCATCGGCGACGCCGACCACGGCATCAACATGAACCGCGGCATGCAGGCGGCGCTGGCCAGGCTGGACGGGCCGGCCGGCGCCGGCGCCGACACCGACATCGGCGGTCTTCTCAAGGCCGTGGGCATGACGTTGGTCTCCACCGTCGGGGGTGCGGGCGGGCCGCTGTACGGCACGATCTTCCTCCAGCTCGGAACGGCCACGGCGGGCAAGACGACCCTCGCGCCCCACGACTGGGCGGCCGCCCTCGAGGCGGCGGTGTGCGGCGTGCAGGCCCGGGGCAAGGCCGAGCCCGACGACAAGACCATGATCGACGCCCTGCTCCCCGCTTCCGCGGCACTGGCACAGGCGCTCGAAGAGGGCACGTCGTTCGCCGAGGCCCTGCGCCGCTCGGCCGCGGCGGCCGAGGACGGCATGCGGGCGACGATCCCGCTCGTGGCCCGGAAGGGACGGGCGAGCTACCTGGGCGCTCGTAGCGCCGGGCACCAGGACCCCGGCGCCACGTCGTCGTGGCTGCTGGTGCAGGCGGCTGCCGACACGTGGGCGGCAGCGGCGTGACCGACGAGGGGCACGAGGGGGACTGGAGCGAGAGGGGAAGGGGAGCTATGGCAAAGTACGTCGGAGCGCTCGATCAGGGCACGACCAGCACCCGGTTCATGATCTTCGACCACGGCGGGCAGGTCGTGGCCATCCACCAGAAGGAGCACGAGCAGATCTACCCGAAGCCCGGATGGGTCGAGCACGACGCAACCGAGATCTGGTCCCGTTGCCAGGAGGTCATCCCGGGAGGGCTCGAGCTGGCGGGCGCCCAGGCGTCCGACCTGGCCGCGGTGGGCGTCACCAACCAGCGGGAGACCACGGTCGTGTGGGAGAGGTCCAGCGGCCAGCCGATCCACAACGCCGTCGTCTGGCAGGACACCCGCACCGACCAGATCTGCAACGAGCTGTCGGCCGACGGTGGCCAGGACCGGTTCCGAGCCGCGACGGGGCTGCCGATCGCCACCTACTTCTCCGGCCCGAAGGTCAAGTGGATCCTCGACAACGTCGACGGCGCACGGGAGCGGGCCGAGGCCGGCGATCTGCTGTTCGGCAACATCGACACCTGGTGCATCTGGAACCTGACCGGTGGCCCGGAGGGCGGCGCCCACGTCACCGACGTGACCAACGCCAGCCGGACGATGCTCATGAACCTCGAGACGCTCGACTGGGACGACGGCATCTTGTCCCTGCTCGACATCCCCCGGGCGATGCTGCCCGGGATCCGCCCCTCGAGCCAGGCCTACGGGGAGGCCACGGGCGACATCGCCGGTGTACCCGTCGCCGGCGACCTGGGCGACCAGCAGGCGGCCCTGTTCGGCCAGACCTGCTTCGCCGTCGGAGAGGCGAAGAACACGTACGGCACCGGCTGCTTCCTCCTGCTCAACACCGGCACCGAAGCGGTGCCGTCGGAGAGGGGGTTGATCACCGGGCTCGCCTACAAGATCGGCGACCACCCGGCCGTGTACATGCTCGAAGGGTCGATCGCCATCACCGGAGCCCTCGTGCAGTGGCTGCGTGACAACCTCGGCATGATCTCCGACTCGACCGAGGTCGAGGCGCTGGCCCAGACCGTGGAGGACAACGGCGGCGTCTACTTCGTGCCCGCGTTCTCCGGCCTGTTCGCCCCCTACTGGCGCAGTGACGCCCGGGGCGTGATCGCCGGGCTGACCCGCTACGTGAACAAGGGCCACATCGCCCGGGCGGTGCTAGAGGCTACCGCCTGGCAGACCAAGGAGGTGGCCGACGCCATGAACGCCGACTCGGGCGTCGACCTCACCTCGCTCAAGGTAGACGGCGGCATGGTCCACAACGAGCTGCTCATGCAGTTCCAGGCCGACGTGCTGGGCGTGCCGGTCATCCGCCCGACCGTGGCCGAGACCACGGCCCTCGGTGCCGCCTATGCGGCCGGGCTGGCGGTCGGGTTCTGGTCGGAGGTCGAGGACCTGCGGGCCAACTGGGGCAAGGACAAGGAGTGGTACCCCCAGATGGGCCCGACCGAGCGCGACCGCGGCTACGCCCTCTGGCAGAAGGCGGTCACCCGCACCTTCGACTGGGTCTCCTAGTGGCGACGGGGGGCGAGGCATGCCCCGTTCCCCTGGTTTCCGGTCGTAGGTCGATCGGGCACGGTCCCCACGACCCCGTTCGAGAGGAGCGGCCATGGAGCACGAACCCCACCAGCACCAGCACGAGGACCAGTCGGATCTCGCTCGCGGACAGGAAGAGGAGCAGCACGAGCGCGCCCGTCCCGACTTCGCCCGAGGGCAGCGCAAGCAGCCGGAGACCGCCGCGGACGCCGGACGCCATCCCGACTTCGCCCGTGGTCAAGAGGTCCGGGCGGAGCACACCGAGGAGGAGGGGCGGCACGGTAGCTTCGCCTCGGGGCAGGAGCAGAGGACCGACCCGGAGGCGTGACCGGGTCCGGACCACCGGGCTGATGGCTTGACGACGCTGCACACCGAGGTCCTCGTCATCGGTGGCGGCGCCACCGGAGCCGGCGTGCTCCGTGACGCCGCCCAGCGCGGGTTCGGCGCCGTCCTCGTCGAGCGGGGCGACCTGGCGACGGGGACCACCGGCCGGTTCCACGGCCTGCTCCACTCGGGTGGTCGGTACGCCGTCAAGGACCCGAAGACGGCCGCGGAGTGCATCGGGGAGAACCGGATCCTCCGCCGCATCGCGGCCGACTGCATCGAGGACACCGGAGGGCTGTTCGTCACCACCCCGATCGACGACCCCTCCTACGCCGACCGGTTCGTCGTCGCCTGCCGGCAGTGCGACATCCCGGTCGAGGAGATCGCGGTGAGCGAGGCCCTGCGGCGAGAGCCCCTTCTCAACCCCGGGATCTCGCGGGCGTTCGTGGTTCCCGACGCCGCCGTGGACTCATGGAAGACGGTCTGGGCCACGGTGCGCTCGGCCCAGGAGCACGGCGCTCGCATCCTCCCCTACCACGAGGTGCTGCGGCTTCGACGCCAAGGCGATGCGGTGGCGGGAGCGGTGGTGCGCGACCATCGGGGCGGCGGCGAGATCGACATCCAGGCCGCCCTCGTCGTCAACGCCACCGGCGCCTGGGCGGGGCGCATCGCGGGCATGGCGGGCTGCCCGGTGAAGGTGGTGCCGGGCAAGGGCATCATGATCGCCATGAACCACCGGCTGGTGAACACGGTGATCAACCGGTGCACGATGCCCGCCGACGGCGACATCCTCGTGCCCATCCGGACCGTGAGCGTGATCGGCACGACCGACGAGACGGTGGCCGATCCCGACCACTGGCAGATCACCTACGACGAGGTCCAGCAGATGCTGGACGCCGGGGAGAACCTGGTGCCGGGGTTCCGAGGGGCCCGGGCCCTGCGCGTCTGGGGCGGGGTGCGACCCCTGTACCAGGAGACCGAGGCGACCGATTCGCGCCATGTCACCCGGTCGCACAGCCTGCTCGATCACTCGGCCCGCGATGGGGTCGAGCGGTTCCTCACCATCACCGGGGGCAAGTTCGTCACCTACCGGCTCATGGCCGAGGAGACCGTCGACGCCGTGTGCCGGCAGCTCGGGGTCGACCGCCGGTGCCGGACGGCCGACGAGGCTCTGCCCGACTCCGAGCCGGCCCGCTACTACTGGCTCGGCAGCCGGCTCGAGCGTCGGGAGGAGACGCTCCATGACGACCAGCTCATCTGTGAGTGCGAGCTGATACCCAGGCGCCCGCTGGAGGAGGCCATCCGCCGGCGCCACACCGCCGACCTCGACGACATCCGGCGGACGTTGCGCCTCGGCATGGGCCCGTGCCAGGGGGGCTTCTGCATCTACCGGGCCACCGGGATCCTCCACGGCCTGGAGCGGCTGAGCGGGGCGGCAGCCAACCGCTCGCTGCGCGAGTTCCTAGAGGAGCGGTGGAGGGGCGTGCAGCCGATCCTCTACGGCGATCAGATGCGCCAGGCCCGCTACGACGTCTGGGTGTTCCAGGGTCTCCTCGACGTCGAGCACGCCCCCGTCGAGCCACGGACGTGACGCCCCTCCAAGCCTGCGCCCGGTGCCTCCCGGAGGCGGCAGGCATCCGCCGCACGTTCGCTGGCGGAGGGCGATGAGGGCGGACGTGGTGGTGGTCGGCGCAGGGACGGCGGGCCTGGTGGCGGCGGCGCGCCTGGCCGAGGCCGGTCGCCGCGTGGTGGTCGTCGCCAGGGGCGTCGGCTCCACCCGGCTGGCGCCCGGCACGATCGACGTCCTCGGCTACGCGCCCGAGCGGGTCGACCGGCCCGGGCAGGCGCTACCCGGGTTCCTCGCCGACCACCCCGAGCACCCGTACGCCCGGGTGGGGGTCGACGTGCTCGCCGAAGCCATCGAGTGGCTGCGGGACCACGTGACCATCTACCGCTACCTGGGCTCTCTCGAGGAGAACCTGCTCCTGCCCACCGCGGTCGGGGCGGCTAAGCCGTCGGCGGTGGTGCCCGAGACGATGGCGGCGGGCGACCTGCGAGACGGCGGCAGCTTCCTCTTGTGCGGCCTGCGGGGGTTCAAGGACTTCTTCCCCGCCCTGGCCGCCGACAACCTTCGGGCCGGCGCCAAGGTCGAGGCCCGGGCGGTCGAGCTCGCCCTGCCCACGGGAGGCGAAGCCGACGTGGGTTCGCTCGCCTTCGCCCGCCGGTTCGGGGACGCCGACTTCCGCCAGGCGGTCGTCAGCGAGGTCCTGGCCGCCGTCGCAGGTGAGGAGGCGGTCGGGTTCCCCGCCGTGCTGGGCTTGTCGCGGCCTGCCGAGGTGTGGTCGGCCCTGGAGGACGCCCTCGGCCGCCCGGTGTTCGAGATCCCCACAGTGCCGCCGTCGGTGCCCGGCATCCGCCTGCTGGGCGCGCTCGAGACAGCCGTCCGCAGCGCGGGTGGCCGGCTCCTCGTCGGCAGCGAGGTGGTCGGTGCCCTCACCTCCGGGTCGCGTGTCGACGCCGTCGTCGTCCGCACCGCCGCACGCGACGTCGAGTACGAGGCCGGCTCGTTCGTCCTCGCCACCGGCGGCTTCCTGACCGGCGGCATCGAGCTCGGATCGGACGGTCAGGTGCGGGAGTCCGTGCTGGGCCTTCCCGTGGGCGGGCTGCCGGAGGCGGGCGAGCCGCTGTTCCTCCCCGAGTACTTCGCCGCCCACCCGCTGGCCGCCGCCGGCCTGTCCACCGACCTCGGCCTGCGCCCCGTCGGCCCCGACGGTTCGGTCCTGTACGAGAACCTCCATGCCGCGGGCGCGGTGCTGGCGGGGGCCGAGCCGTGGCGGGAGAAGTCAGGTGAGGGGATAAGCTTGGGAACAGGATTCCGGGCCGCAGGCGAGATCTTGGAGCGCGACGCATGAGCGAGACCGAGAGCCTGCCGGACCTCGTGCGGGGTTCGCTCGACCACTGCATCAAGTGCACGATCTGCGAGACGTACTGCCCGGTCTCCAACGTCACCCCGCTGTTCCCCGGACCCAAGTACGTCGGCCCCCAGGCCGAGCGCTTCCGGCGGAGGGGCGAATCGCCCGACGCATCCCTGGACTACTGCTCGGGCTGTGGTGTCTGCACCCGCGTCTGTCCCCACGGGGTGAAGATCGCCGAGATCAACTCCCGGGCCCGGGCCGAGCTGAAGGCACGCACCGGCATCCCGTGGCGCGACCGGCTCATCGCCCGCCCCAGCCTCATGGGCCGGGCGGCCAGCCCCGTCGCACCGCTCGCCAACTGGACGTTGGGCAGTGGTCCGGCGCGGGCCCTCGTCGAGCGGGTCATCGGCGTCCACCGCCACGCTCCCATGCCCCGGTTCGCGGGGCGGACGTTCCGTCGCTGGGCTGACCACCATCTGTCGCCTGCCGCCGCGACCAGGTCGGTGGTGTACTTCCATGGCTGCAGCACCAACTGGTTCGAGCCCGGGTTGGGCGAGATGACCGTGGCAGTACTGGAGCACAACGGCTTCAGCGTGGCCGTGCCCGAGCAGGGCTGCTGCGGCCTGCCCCTCCAGTCGAACGGCATCTTCGACACCGCCCGTCGCTACGTGAGCCAGCTGGTCGATCGGCTCGCCCCCTACGCCCACCGGGGTCTGCCGATCGTGGCCACCTCGACGAGCTGCGGGCTGATGCTCAAGCGCGAAGCCCACGAGATCCTCGGGCTCGACGATCCCGACCTCCATGTCGTCAGCGACCACCTGTACGACATCTGCGAGCTCCTGCTCGATCTCCACGAGCGGGGCGAGCTGCGCACCGATCTCCTTCCGCTGCCCCGGACCGTCACCTACCACGCCCCCTGCCAGCAGCGCGGGCACGGCATCGGCAAGCCCGCCCTCGACCTGCTCGCCCTCGTGCCCGACCTGTCGGTGATCGAGCTCGACCGCGAGTGCTGCGGCATCGCCGGGACCTACGGGCTGAAGGAGGAGAAGTACCAGATCGCCATGGACGTCGGGGCGCCCCTCTTCGACGACATCCGCGACGCTGCTCCCGATGCAGCCGTGTGCGACAGCGAGACCTGCCGGTGGCAGATCCGCCACGGCTCCGGAGTGTCCACGGTGCACCCAGTCGCCCTCCTGTACGAGGCCTACGGCCTGGGCGGCGCCTGATCGGCGCCTCCTGCGGTCGTTGGCGTGGAGGGAGGATGACCGTCGGGGTCCCGCTGTGGTCGGGGTAGTGATCGTCTCCCACAGCGCCACCCTGGCCGCGGGCGTCGCCGAGCTGGCTCGGGGCATGGGCGCCGACGAGGTGGCGATCGCCACGGCCGGTGGGCTCGACGCCCCCGACCGCCCGCTCGGCACCGACGCCGCCCTCGTGCTGCGGGCCATCGAGGAGGTGTGGTCCGACGACGGTGTGCTCGTGCTGATGGACCTCGGTAGCGCCGTGCTCTCCGCCGAGATGGCCCTCGACTTCCTGGCCGACGAGCGGCGGGCCAGGGTGGTCCTGTGCGACGCCCCGCTGGTGGAAGGGGCCGTGGCCGGCGTGGTGGCCGCCCGGCTGGGCCAGCCGCTGGCACGGGTCGCCGAGGAGGCGCGCCGCGGGCTGGCGCCCAAGACCGCGCACCTCGGTGTGCCCGAGGGGGCGTCTCCTCCGGGAGAGCCGCCGACCACGATCGAGGCCGACCACGAGATCGTCCTGCGGGTCAGCAACCCCCATGGCCTCCATGCCCGACCGGCCGCCCGCCTGGTGGAGGCGGCGGGCCACCTCGACGCCGAGGTCACCGTCGAGAACCTCACCGGCGGCCGGGGTCCGGTGCCGGCCCGAAGCCTCACCGCCGTCGCCACTCTCGGCGTCCGACAGGGTGACGAGATCCGGGTGCGGGCACGTGGACCCGAGGCCCAGGCGGCGGTCACCGCGGTCGCCGAGCTGGCCGGGCGCCACTTCGACGACCCGCCGACGGAGGTCGTGGCGCCGCCGGGGGTCCCGGCCACGCCCACGACCAGCGCTCCACCAACCGGCCCTCCCGCCACCGGACCGCCTCCGCCCGGGACCGTGCTGGCCGGTCTGGCAGCGTCGCCCGGCGTGGTGGCGGGCGAGGCGCGCCACTTCCACCGGCTCGACCTCGAGGTGCCGCGCCAGCCCGCCGCCGATCCCGATGCGGCGCTCGAGGCGCTCGAGCGGGCCCTCGCCGCCGCCGCCGACGACACCCGTCGTCGCCGCGACCAGGTCGCCGCCACGGGGGCCGGCTACGAGGCCGGCATCTTCGACGCCCACCTCCTCCTACTCGACGACCCGGCGCTGCTCGAGCCCGCCCGGCGGGCGATCCGCGACGAGAGCCGAACCGCTGCCGCGGCCTGGGCCGACGCCGCCGGGCGGCTCCAGGCGGAGTGGGAGACCATCGATGACGAGTACCTCCGGGAGCGGGCTGCCGACCTGCGGAGCGTGGCCGAACAGGTGCTCGCCCACCTGCTCGGCGCCGAGCGCACCGGGTCCGCCATGGTCGATCCCGGCATCCTCGTGGCCCGCGACCTCTCCCCCGCCGACACCGCCGCTCTCGACCCGGCGCTCGTCCTGGGCCTCGCCATCGCGGCCGGAGGCCCGACGTCGCACAGCGCCATCCTCGCCCGGTCGCTCGGCATCCCCGCGGTGGTCAGACTGGGCGAGGCCGTGCTGGCCGTGGCGGAGACGACGCCGCTGCTGCTCGACGGCGAGGCCGGCACGGTGGCGGTGTCACCATCCGACGGAGCGGTGCGCGCCGCCGACCGCCGTCGGGCCCGTCGGTCCCGTCGCATCGAGGAGGCCCGGTCCCGTGCCCGCCAGCCGGCCGCCACACGCGACGGGGTCGTCATCGAGGTGGCGGCCAACCTGGGGACGCCGGACGAGGTGGCTCAGGCGGTGACGTGTGGGGCCGACGCCGTCGGGCTGTTCCGCACCGAGCTCCTGTTCCTCACCGCGACCGAGCCGCCGGGCGAGGACGACCAGGAGAGGGCCTACCGCGAGGTCGCTGAGGCCCTCGCCGGTCGCCCTCTCACGGCCCGCACGCTCGACGCCGGGTCCGACAAGCCGCTGCCCTTCCTCGCCCAGCCGCCCGAGGCGAACCCGGCCCTCGGCGTGCGCGGCCTGCGCCTGGGGCTGGCCCGGCCCGAGGTGCTCGCCACTCAGCTTCGGGCACTGTTGCGGGTGGCCGCCGACCATCCGGTTCGGATCATGTTCCCCATGGTCACGACGTCCGATGAGCTCTCCGCCGCCCGCTTGCTGGTCGAGGAGGCCCGCGGCGAGCTCGCCCGGCAGGGCGTTCGCCTCCCCGAGGTGGTCGAGGTGGGGATCATGGTCGAGGTGCCGGCGGCAGCCCTGGCGGCCCGGGCGCTCGCCGCCGACGCCTCCTTCTTCTCGATCGGCACCAACGACCTGGCCCAGTACACCCTGGCGGCCGACCGCACCAACGAGCGAGTCGCCGGGCTGGCCGACGGTCTCCATCCCGCCGTGCTGGAGCTGATCGCCCGTACGGCCGAGGCAGGGATGGGCAGCGGTCGCTGGACCGGTGTGTGCGGCGAGGTCGCCTCCGACCCGTCGGCGGTCCCCATCCTCCTCGGGTTGGGTGTGCGCGAGCTCTCGGCCACCCCAGCGTCCATCCCCTCCATCAAGGACGCGGTCCGCGCCGTCGACCTGACCGGGGCACAGGCTCTCGCCGCCGAGGCGCTGCACCTGGGCTCCGCCACCGCCGTTCGGGCGTTGGCGCTCCGTTCGTGAGCGATCCCGACGGCTGGCCTAGGCGCAGCCGGTGGTACGGGTGGCCCGGCTGCCCTCCAACAGGTACTGGATGCCAGTGGCGAGGGTGAGGACGACGGCTGCCCACAACACTGCCTGGGCCACCCACGGCGTGTCGGCCGCCCACGGCAGCAGGGCCAGGCCGATCGCCGCATCCTGCACGACGGCCTTCACCTTGGCCCACCCGGTGGCGGGAACGGCCAGGCCCCGTCGACCCCAGTAGCTGCGGAACAGGCTGATGGCGACCTCGCGGAAGGCGATCAGCGCCGCCGGGAGCCACCAGAACCGCTGGGCCGCCACCAGGGCGGCGAGCGCACCGAGCACCAGGACCTTGTCTGCCAGCGGGTCGAGGAAGGCCCCGGACCGGGTGGTCCCCTGGCGTCGGGCCAGCCACCCGTCGATCGTGTCGGTGCCGGCCAGAAGGAACCACAACCCCAGCGCCGTCCACGAGGCGGGGTCTTCGCGTCCGACGATGAGGACGACCAGGAGCGGCGTGAACAGCACCCGGACGACGGTCACCCCGTTGGCCGGCGTGGCCAGGGCTGACGGTCCGAACGAAGGCGCCGTGGGGATGACCGGTTCGGTCGCCACTCAATCCCCGGTCCCCGGCGCCTCGCGATGGGAGCGACGAACCCGAGCCATGGCGGACCAGGCTACTGCGTTGCCCGGCTCCGGGTGGCCCTGTCGAAGAGCAGGGCCAGCCAGGCCACCTCCCCTGAGGCAAGGCCCCAGCCCGGGGGCCGCGACCCCGTTCTCCGGTCGCCCGGCGTCGCCCACCGACGTCGGGTGACCGGAGAGCCGCCGGCCGCCGCAGTGGAGCGCTCGGGCTAGGGCACGCTCGGCTCGGGCCCGGCGATGACCTTGCGCTCCATCTGGAAGTCGCCGTCCACCCCCTGCAGGGTGACGTAGTCGACCGCGACCAGGCGGTCCTCGTCGAATCGCAGGATCTCGGCCTGGTACCCCCGCGCCGACTCGACGAGGAACGACCCCAGGCCGGTGGCGCCGGTCGAGCCCACGGTGAGGATCACGGTGCCGTCACGCTCCTCCAGGCTGCGCCGATGGGTGTGGCCGGCGGCCACCACCGGGACCGAGCCCACCGCTTCCTCAGCCAGGACCGGGTCGTGCACGGCCAGCACGTCGGGGCGCTCCCGTCTGACCAGCGCCGCCACCTCCGGGCCCCGGCGCCGCTTGATGGCGGTGGCCTCGGCCGTGCTGGTCAGGTTGTCGGCGGTGAAGGTGGGGTCGGCGACGCCGAGGATGGCCACGCCCGCCACCTCCTCCACCTCGTCCTCGAGCACGGTTACCACGCCCGAGTCGGCGATGGCCGCCCGGTTGGCCGGGGAGTCGTGGTTGCCGGGGACCAGGAGGTAGGGCACCCCGATGCCGGCCAGCACGTCGGTGATGCGGGCCTCGAGCGGGTTGCCGAAGCTGGTGAGGTCGCCGGTGTCGAGCACGGCGTCGACGTCGAAGCTGCGGGCCAGCTGCTCGACCAGCTCCAGCCCCAACGGGTTGAGGTGGACGTCGCTGACGTGCAGCACCAGGGTCTCCCCCACCACCGGGTCGAGCTCGGTGGCGGCGTACAGGCCGGCGACCTGCTGGGAGAGCGCCTGCAGGCGCCCACGGACCGCGTCGAGGTCCTCTAGGGACTCCAGGACGGCCGGGGCCCGGGCCAGGGCCCCCTCGAAACGGGCCTCGTCGAAGGCCACCGGGTCGAAGCTCCGCCAGGTGAGGCCCAGCACCACCGCCACGACCAGCACGCCACCGGCGGCGCCGGCGCCCGCCAGCCACCACCGCCGATGCGACACGACGGCCCCCACCAGCCCCCCGACCACCAGCCCGGCGACGGCTGCCCGCGCCGTCAACCGTCTCAGCAGGGGCGGCAGGCCGGCCTCGATCTCGTCCCGCAGGGCCCTCTCGGGCCGGGGCCGGGCCAGGACCGGGGCCAGCGCCTCCAGGTCCAGCTCGTCGATCCGGATCCGCAACCGCACCGGGGCCCCGTGGGTGGCCCCGGTGACCCGGCCGAGGGGGGGGAGGTCGAGGACGGTCGTTCCCGACGTGGCGGCCCGAGCCCCCACCTCGACGGTGCCGGGGCCCACCGTGCCCGCGACGTTGGCGGTCATGCCCAGGGTGGCGAGGTTGGCCGCCCCCCCCAGCACCGCCACCGCCGCCACCACGACCACCCGCCGCAGGGGTGGAGCCCACCGGCGGGGGGTCGGCTCCTCGGACTGAGGCGGCTCGGAAGCGGGCTCCTCAGCCACGGCGGCGGGCGTCCACGGTGGGGACCAGGAGCCGGGCCGCCCGGGCCTCGTCCACCCGGCGCACCGGGGTGGTGCGAGGCGCCTGGCGGTGGTCATCCCCCCCCCGACGGGCCTCGTCGGCGATGCGGATCAGGGCATCGGCCAGGGCGGCGACGGTCTGGGGGCTCTCGGTCTCGGTGGGCTCGATCATGAGGGCCTCGGGGACGGTGAGGGGGAAGTACACGGTGGGGGCGTGGAAGCCCTCCTCCAGGAGGCGCTTGGCCACGTCGACGGCACGCATGCCCACCGTCTTGCGCAGGGTGGCGGCGGAGACCACGCACTCGTGCATGGCCGGGCCGTCGAAGGGCAGGTCGTAGTGGTCCGCCAACCGACGCCGGAGCCAGGCGGTGTTGAGCACGGCCGCCTCGGCCGCCCGGCGCAGCCCGTCACCCCCATTGGCCAGCAGGTAGGCGTACGCCCGGGCCAGGGCCAGGGCGTTGCCGTGCCACCCGTGGACACGCCCGATCGAGCGGGGCGGTGTCTCCCAGCCGTAGCTTCCCTCGGCGCCCCGCGCCGGGAGGGGGCCGGGCAGGTACGGGGCCAGGCGCTCGGTGACCGCCACCGGGCCGGCGCCGGGCCCACCGCCGCCGTGGGGGACGGCGAAGGTCTTGTGCAGGTTCAGGTGCACGATGTCGAACCCCATGTCGCCGGGCCGGGTGACCCCGAGGATGGCGTTGAGGTTGGCCCCGTCGTAGTAGAGGAGTCCACCGACGCCGTGGACGGCGGCGGCTATCTCGGTGATGTCCTCCTCGAACAGGCCCAGGGTGTTGGGGTTGGTGAGCATGATCCCCGCCACGGTGCCGTCGAGCACCGAGCGCAGGGCGGCCACGTCGACGCAGCCCCGCCTGTCGCTCGGGACCGTCACCGCCTGGTAGCCACCGAGGGTGACCGAGGCAGGGTTGGTGCCGTGGGCCGAGTCGGGGATCACGATCCGGGACCGCCGGTCGCCCTGGCCCCGGTCTCGGTGCCAGGCCCGCATCAGCAGGAGCCCGGTCAGCTCCCCCGCCGCCCCGGCGGGGGGCTGGAGACTGGCGGCGTGCATGCCGGTGATCCGGCAGAGGGCCTCACCCAGGGAGACCATCAGCTCCAGCCAGCCCTGGGTGAGGTGGGCAGGGGCGGCGGGGTGGACGTTGGCCAAGCCCCCGAGCTCGGCGGCGTCGTCGCACAGCTTGGGGTTGTACTTCATGGTGCACGACCCGAGGGGGTAGGCCCCGAGGTCCACCGAGTACTGGCGGTGGCTGAGCCGGGTGAAGTGGGCGACTAGGTCGCGCTCGGACACCTCGGGCAGCGCGGGGGGCTCGGGCGCCAGGTGCTCGGGCGGGACCAGCTCCTCGGCCGCCCACTCGGGCAGCCCGCCCGCCCGCAACGACCACCCCTGGCGTCCCGGCGAGGACAGCTCGAAGAGGGTGGGCTCGGGATCCCGCCCGAGGAGGGGGGCGCTGGTGGCCCGCCCTCCCGGCTGGGGACCGGGCTGGGACCCCGTGTCGGAGGTCACCGCAGCACCTTGGCCATGGCGTCGGCGTACCTGTCGATCTCGGCCCGGGTCCGCCGCTCGGTCGCCGCCACCAGCAGCCCGGTGCCGTAGTCGCCACCGTAGGTGCCGGGGCCGAGGGGCACCCCGGCGAGGAAGCCCTCCTCGGCCATGCGCTCGACGACGGTGGTCGGGTCCAGGGGGACCCGCAGCGCCACCTCCCGTAGCGTCGGGGCGCCGACCAGCGGTGCCACCCCCTCGACGGCGCCCAGGGCCTGGACGGTGTAGCGGGTGGCCCGGGCGCAGCGCAGGCCCACCTCCCGCAGCCCCGAGGGCCCCAGCCACCCGAGCTGGACGGCGAAGGCCACCGCCACCAGCGTCTGGTTGGTGCACACGTTCGACGACGCCTTCTCTCGACGGATGTCCTGCTCCCGGGCGCGCAGGGTGGTCACGTAGGCGCGGCGACCCTCGAGGTCGAGGGTCTCGCCCACCAGCCGGCCCGGCAGACGACGGACCAGGTCGGCCCGGCAGGCGAAGAGGCCGAGGTAGGGGCCACCGAACGACAGCGGGGTGCCGAGGGGCTGGCCCTCACCCACCACCACGTCGGCCCCCTGGGAGCCCGGGGAGCGCAGGAGGCCGGCGGCCACGGGGTCGGCGGCCACGACCACAAGGGCCCCGTGGGCGTCGGCGGCCCGGCGGGCCAGGGCCAGGTCCTCCAGGCACCCCAGGTGGTTGGGGTGCTGGACGATGAGCGCGGCCGGTGCCTCCGCAGCGGGGCCACCGCCTGCCGGCCACACGGTCCGCCCGTCGTGCAGGCCGGCGGTGACCAGGCGGTGGCCGGTGCCGGCGGCGAAGGTCGCCATGGTGGCCCGCCAGGTCGGGCGCAGGCCGGCGCTGACCCACACCGTCGTCCGGCCGGTGGCGGCGACGGCCAAGTTGGCCGCCTCCACGCACGCGCTGGCCCCGTCGTAGAGGGAGGCGTTGGCCACCTCCATCCCGGTGAGGCGGGCGACCATGCTCTGGTACTCGAAGAGGGCCTGCAGCACGCCCTGGGCAACCTCGGCCTGGTAGGGGGTGTAGGCGGTGACGAACTCTGAGCGGAAGGCCACCCTCCGCACCACCGCGGGGACGTCGTGGTCGTAGGCCCCACCTCCCGCGAAGCACACCAGATCCGGGCCGCAGGCCCGGTTGCGGGCGGCCAGCCGCCCCATCTCGGCGGCCACGTCCGGCTCACCCATGCCGTCGGGCAGGTCGAGGTAGCGGGGGGTGCCGTCACCGCCGGGTCTGGCGGCCAGGCGCAGCGCCGGGGGGATCACCGAGAACAGCTCCTCGGTGGAGGAGAGCCCGAGGAAGGCCAGCATGGCGTCGACCTCGGCGTCGGTGTGGGGGACGAAGTGCGTCACCGGGCCCGCTGGCTCGCCGGTCCGGGGGAGCCCGTCGCCGCCGGCTCCCCCCCCACGAAGGGAGGCCGGACCACCCGCCCCGGCGCCAGCTCGCCCCGCTGGTCGACCTCCACCTCGTCTCCCACCTCGACCTCGGGCCGGACCAGGGCCAGGGCGATGCCCCGCCCCAGCACGGGCGAGAAGTTCCCGCTGGTGACCACGCCCACGGCGGCCCCGCCCCGGCGCACCCCCTGCCCGGCCCGGGGGGGACGCCGGCCTTCCAGCACGACGCCCCGGAGCCGCCGGGGCACGCCCGCCTCCCGCTCCGCGGCCAGCGCCTCCCTACCCCGGAAGTCGCCCTTGTCCCAGCCCACCACCCAGCCCAGACCGGCCTGCAGGGGCGTGATCCCCGGGCCCAGCTCGTGGCCGTGGAGGGGCAGCCCCGCCTCGAGCCGCAGGGTGTCGCGGGCGCCCAGGCCGGCGGGCGCCACGTCGGCGGCCAACAGGGCCGCCCAGAGCCCCGGGGCGGCCGGAGCGGGGACCGCCAGCTCCACCCCGTCCTCGCCGGTGTAGCCGGTACCGGCGGCCACCCCGGCCGCCCCCCCCCAGTCGAAGCGGGCGACCCGGAACCGTCCCACCGAGGCGGCGGCCGGCGCCACCTGGGCCAGGCGGGACCGGGCCTTGGGTCCCTGGACGGCGAGCACGGCCCGACCGGAGGTGACGTCGGCCGCCGTCACCCCCTCCCCCGGCCCGACCGCCCGGGCCAGGGCGTCGAGCACCCGGGCGGTGTTGGAGGCGTTGGGCATGACGTCGAAGCGCTCGGGCTCCACCCACCACACGATGAGATCGTCGAGCACGGACCCGTCGGACTCGTCCAGCAGGTGGGTGTACTGGGCCCGATCCGGTCCGATCCTGGCCAGGTCGTTGGTGAGGGTGCGCTGGAGGACAGCCCACGCCCCCGGTCCGGTGGCCCGCACCGTCCCCAGGTGGCTGACGTCGAACACCACCGCCCCCTCCCGGCACGCCCGGTGCTCGGCCAGGGTCCCCTCGGGGTAGGCCAGCGGCATCTCCCAGCCCCCGAAGGGCACCATCCTGGCACCGAGGGCCCGGTGGGCGGCGTCGAGGGGCGAGCGGGACAGGGGCACCAAGGCGAGCCTACCGGTGACTGCCGGGGCGTCCGGGGAGTCCGCGGGGCGGGCGTCCCTCCTTCTCCGGTCGCTCCACGTCGGTGGGCGACGTGGAGC
>JBOGHU010000010.1:0-17270 GCA_050742255.1 Acidimicrobiales bacterium | reverse complement strand
AGCCCGGGCCGGGGGGCGCCGCCGGGCCCGGCCCCGGGCCGGGGACCCGCCCGTCCGGGGGCGGCGCTGGCCGTCTCAGGCGATGGCGCCCGACGCCACCTGCTCGTGGACCGACAGCGAGGCCACCTCGGCGGCGGCGCGGCCCGCCACCCAGCCCGTCGGGTTGGTGATGGCCAGGGCGTGCCGGGTCATCTCGGGGAAGGCGGCGTCACAGGCCCCGGCGACGGCATCCTCCCGGCCGGCCAGGACGGGCAGGAGGCTCGACCCGTGGACCTCGGCGGCGGCGGCCACGCCCGACGCCGCCGCCGCGCGCAACCGCTCGCCGATCCGCACCGCGTAGGCCACCATGAACGACGACCGGAAGGAGCGGGTCCGTGACCGGCCCCGGGCGTCACGCTGGCGCCCCGCCGACACCATGGCCGACGTCGCCTGCACCAGCAGCGACGTGTAGAGGACCTCGACCGCGTCGAGGTCCAGCGGGTAGCCGAACACGGTGGAGAAGCCCAGGGCCTTGGACCACACGGCCCGGCACCGGTTGACCTGGGCGATCTGCGACAGCAGGTGCGCCTTGCCGGCGGCGTAGGGAGGGTCGACGCCCAGGCGGCGGCCCGCCGGCTCCTCTCCGGCACCGTGGGACGCCTCGATCATCGCCACGTCGATGGCATGGCGGGCCATCAGCTCCTGGGCCTTGGCGCTGAGCGCCTCCGCCTCCTCGGGGAACTGGGTCGACTCCGCCTTGGCCAGCAGCGCCCGCACCCGGCCCAGGACCTTGGCGTCGCCCGCCTGCCGACGGGGGCCGGGCCGCCCGCGCACCCCCCACTCCTGGGGCGGCGGCCCCAGGCGGGGCAGAGCGGGCACGTTGGCCAGAAACGACAGGACCTCCACGCCGGCACGCAGGGCGGCGCGCCACGACAGACCCTCGCGCCCCGCCCACTGCTCGAGGTGGGGAAGCTGCTCGTCCCACCACACCTGTGCCCCGGCGGCCCCGAGCTGGTCGGCCCACGCCGGGTCGACGGCACTGCCGAGGCCGAGGTAGCTCCGCGCCTCGGACGCGATGGCGTCGACCACCAGCCCGGCCACGCAATACCCGAGCTGGCGCTCGCCCACCCGGACCAGGTCCGCCGGCTGCCAGCCGACCGACCAGGCGGTCGCCACCGCCCGGTCGAGGAAGCCGGCCAGGGCCCGGGAGACGAGCCGGCGCCAGCCCGGCCCGTCGCCGTCGAGGAGGGTGAGCAGGGCCTCGAGGGCGACGTCGTCCCCGGTCCGTAGGGCAGAGGCCGCGGCGGCCAGCAGCTCCTCGGTGTCCCCGCCGGTCAGCCGTCGGTCGGCGTGATGCGACCTCTGACCTGCCGCTCGCGCCCGTCGGCGCTGCTTCTCCGCTCGCCGCTGCCGGTTGCCCCGTCCCATGGGCCGAAATCGTGGCAGAACCCCCGGCCGCGCGCGCGGATGCCACCACCCCCCCGTTCGAGCCGCCGGGTGCCACCTGGCTGGCGGTGCCGCTCCCTCAGCCGCCGCCCCGCGCCTGCCGCCACTCGAGCTGCTTGCGCTCGATCGCCTCCCTGATCTCGAGGGGCGAGGCGAGATCGCGGGCCACGAAGCGCCGGCGGATCTCGTCGACGACGGCGGGGTCCGGCCGGTACTTGACGTTGAAGTAGCGCTCCTCGTAGATGAGGTTCTTGGAGACGCCGAGGTCGGACAGGGCGGCGCCCATCTCCTCGATCATGGCGCCATTGCCGACGAGGTAGAAGTGCTTGTTGTCCAACGACCCCAGCAGCGGCGGGACCGACTCGGTCAGACGACCGCGGAGACCCGCCCACTCGCCCTCGGGCCGGGAGAGCGAGATCCGGTAGCTGAAGGCCTCGGAGCGGCTGATGGCGTCGAGCTCCTCGAGGAGGCAGATGTCCTCCTTCAGGCGAAGGCCCCAGAGCAGCTGGATGCGCCGGTCGAAGCCCTGGCCGAGGAGGTGGAGGGCCAGCGACAGGAACGGCCCCACGCCCACCCCGGTGGCGAGGAGGACCAGCTCGGTGTCGTCCTCCTTGGGGACCATCGACCGCCCGTTGGGCCCGCGGAAGTGGATGACGTCACCGATGCTCAGGTCGGCGAGGTAGTAGGACAACGGCCCCTCGGGGACGAGCCGCACCAGGAGCTGGAAGGCCCGGTCCTCGCCGGGAGCAGAGATGATGCAGTACGGGGTCTTCCGCACCCCGAAGTTGGGGACGTCGGCCTGGATGCCGACGAACTGGCCGGGATTGAACCGGAACCGCCGATCGTCGACGACGCGGAAGGTGAGCCGTACCGTTCCCGTGGGCGTCAGCGTCTCGTAGGCGGTGAGCTGGGCCCGCCGGTCGTACCGGTCGACCCGCCGCAGCCGCCGGTCTCGCACGCCTCGGGACCACGGCATGCCGTCGGGGATCTCGATGTCGATGTCGCCGACACGCATCGGTCGCCGACCCCCGGCGCTCTGACCGGCTGACACATCCCGCTCCGTCATCCCTCACCACGAGGTGGGACCGTCGTCGCGCCCACCTCTTGAGCCTACCTCTGTCGACGGGGCAGGCAGGGGGCGTGAGGATTCCGCCCTCTCGGGTCGCCTGGGGCCTGTATGATTCGCTTATCTAACTCTTCGGAGACGAATCATGTCACCAGCGCCCTCGTCCGCAGCGGTGGCCCAGGACGTCCAGGCCTGCGCCCAGCAGGTCCTCGAGGTGCTCCCCCGGGCCATGCGCTGGGTCCGCCAACAGACGCGCAGCCACCGCTCCCCCTCGCTGTCGGTGCCCCAGCTGCGGGCCCTGCTCTTCGTCCGCCGACGGCCAGGGGGGAGCCTCTCCGAGCTGGCCGCTCAGCTCGGGGTGGGCCTCCCCTCGGCGTCTGCTCTGGTAGAGCGCCTGGTCCGCGGCGGCCGGCTGGAGCGGTCCCGGGACCCGGCCGAGCGGCGCCGGGTGGCGCTGACCCTCACGCCGGCAGGGTCCCGGGAGCTCGAGCGGGCCCTGGGGGCCACCCGGGCCCGCCTGGCCGAGACGCTGGCCCGGGTGCCCCCGGCGGAGCTGGCCCAGCTCTCGGCGGCCATGGCCACGCTGGGACGGCTCTTCGAGGCGGACGAGGAGGGGGCCAGGCGGTGGTGATCGCCGTCGAGACCGCCGGCCTGACCCGCCGCTTCGGCGCGTCGGTGGCCGTGGACCACCTCGACCTCTCCATCGAGCAGGGGAGCCTCTTCGGCCTCCTCGGCCCCAACGGGGCGGGCAAGACCACCGCGCTCAAGATGCTCATCACCCTCCTGACCCCCTCGGCCGGTCGGGCGAGGGTGGCCGGCTTCGACGTCGGGCGCCAGGCGTCCCTCGTCCGGGGATCCATCGGTTACGTGCCCCAGCTCCTGTCCGCCGACGGGTCCCTCACCGGGTACGAGAACCTGCTGGTGTCGTGCCGCCTCCACCGGGTCCCCCGTGCCCAGCGCCGGTCCCGGATCGACGAAGCCCTGGCCCTCACCGGGCTGGAGCAGGCCGCCCACCGGCTGGTACGGGTGTACTCGGGTGGCATGATCCGGCGCCTCGAGGTGGTCCAGGCCATGCTCCACCGCCCGCCGGTGCTCTTCCTCGACGAGCCCACCGTGGGCCTCGACCCGGTCGCTCGGCGCTCCGTGTGGGACCAGCTCCGCCGCCTACGCCAGCACCACGCGACCACCATGGTCCTCACCACCCATTACATGGAGGAGGCGGAGGAGCTGTGCGACGGGCTGGGGATCATGCACCTCGGGCGCCTGGTCGCCCTCGGCGACCCCCAGGCCCTCAAGGCGTCGGTCCCGGGGGCGGTGAGCCTCGACGACGTCTTCGCCGCCTGCACGGGAGCCAGCATGACGAGAGCCGGCATGGAGCAGGAGGGGGGGTTCCGTGACGTCGCACGAACGCGGCGCGCTGTCCGTCGAATGGCCTGACACCGCTGCCCCCGGCGGGCCGGCGCGGTCGGGGGTGCTGCGCTTCTTGGCCGACACCGCCGGCATCGCCGACATGGAGCTGCGCAAGCTCCGCCACGACCCTATCGAGGTCTTCACCAGGGCCATCCAGCCCATCCTGTGGCTGGTGGTGTTCGGCACGGTCATCTCCAGGTCCCGGGTCATCCCGACCGGTGGCCTCCCCTACCTCGACTTCCTCACCCCGGGCGTCCTGGCCCAGAGCGCCCTGTTCGTGGCCATCTTCTTCGGCATAGCCGTCATCTGGGAGCGCGACCTCGGCATCGTCCACAAGCTGCTGGTCAGCCCGGTCTCCCGCGCCAGCCTGGTCCTGGGCAAGGCGTTCTCGGCGGCCCTGCGAGCCCTGACCCAGGTGGTGATCATCTACCCGGTGGCCGCCGCCCTCGGCGTGCGTCTCCGACTGTCCCCCCTGGCGCTGGTCGGCGTGGTGGTGCTGGTGGTCCTGGGATCGGCGCTGTTCGCCACCCTCTCCCTGATCGTGGCCAGCCTGGTCCGCACCCGGGAGCGCTTCATGGGCATCGGCCAGCTCCTGACCATGCCCCTGTTCTTCGCCAGCAACGCCATCTACCCCGTGTCGCTCATGCCGGGCTGGCTCCAGGCCCTGGCCCGGGCCAACCCGCTCAGCTACCAGGTGGACGGCTTGCGGGCCCTCGCCCTCGACGGCGGCCACAGCTCCTTCGGGCTGGCCACCGACCTGGCCGTGCTGGCGCTGGCGCTGGTCGTCCTCACCGTCATCGGCGCCCGCCTCTACCCCCGCGTCGCCACCTGACCCCGGCCCTACTACCGCTCGGCGGCGCCGTCGACCAGCGTCCGGGACCCGAGGGGCTGGGCCAGCTCCACCCGCGCCTCCACCAGGAGGGCGATCTCGATGCACACAACGTCGGGAGGGGCCGATCCGTCCCGGCCCGTGTGCACGGTGACCACCACCGTGGTGTCGGTCTCGGCCACGTCAACCCGACCCAGCACCTCACAGGGGGCCACGCCGCTCCAGTAGCGCACGGCCAAGCCCCGCTCGCCGACCGGGTGGGCGGACTCGTAGGGGCGCGCCCGCAGCCCCACGGTATCGGGTTCCGGCCGCACCGACCTGGCGACCGGGGCGCCCGGGTCGGTGCCCGGGACCGTGCTCCCCGACCGGGCACCCGGGCCACCCGCGTCCACCGGCGCCTCCCCGCCCCCGCAGGCGACCAGGCCCAGCCCGGCCAGCGCCACCGACGCCACGGCCCTACGCCAAGGTCCCACATCCCTTACCACGAGCCGCGGTGGCCCTGGGTTCCCGCCAGGAACCCCTGCACCCGGCCCCGGCCCCGGCCCCGGCGCCGGCGCTGGCCAGACCCCCGGGGGGACGCGCGAACCTCTTTACCGGTGCCGTCCACGTTCCGCTTCGATCGCCGGTGGGTCTTCTCTGTCCCCCCCGAGGAGCTGTGGCGCACGCTCTCGTCCACCGACCGCTTCCCGGAGTGGTGGGCGTGGCTGTCGAGGTTCGAGTCCGACGGGCTCGTCGAGGGCACCACGGCCCACTGCGTGGTCCGAGCACCGCTGCCATACCGCCTCTCGTTCCAGGTGGCGATCCGCGAGGTCGTGGTTGAGCACCTGGTCGACACCCTCGTGTCCGGCGACCTGGAGGGGCCAGCCCGCCTCGAGCTGGCGCCCCATCCTGACGGCTCCACGGCGCGGCTGGCCTGGGAGGTCGAGCTGAGGGCACCGTTGCTGCGCGCCACCTCGACGGTGGCCCGACCGCTGATGGAGTGGGCGCACGGCTGGGTCGTCGACACCGGCGTCCGCCAGTTCCGGCGGGCGGCGCTGGGAGAGCGGCCCCGGTAGGGCCCCTCAGGCCGTGCGGCGTGACGGCGCGATGTTCTGGTTGAGCCGGAAGACGTTGTCGGGATCGTAGCGGTCCTTCAGCGCCACCAGGCGGCGGTACTTGTCCTCGCCGTAGGCGGTCCGGACCCGGGCCTGGTCGTCGTGGTCGAGGAAGTTGACGTACACCCCGGTCTCGTGGGGCTGGGAGCCCAGCGGTCGACGGTCGCGGAGCCCGGCCGTTCTCCCGTTCGGTGGCGGGTTCGTGGGAGAGCCAGGCGCCGACGACAACGGCGCTGTGGGCGGCGTGGCTGCCGAGGGCCTCGGCAACGTGGTGCTCGTGAAGGACGATCTCTTCGCCAGCCAGCTGGAGCCCGCTTCGTTCGACCTGGTGCACGCCAGGTACGTGGTCACCCCGCTGGGCCGTGGGCCTGAGCAGATGGCGACATACGTCCGGTTGGCCCGCCCTGGCGGGACCGTGGTGCTGGAGGACCCCGATTGGGGATCCTGGCACTTCAACCCTGCTGGGCCAGCCCTGGAGGAGCTGATCACGCTTCTCCGGGAGGCGTTCAGGAGGTGGGGAGATCCCGACGCCGGTCGCAGGCAGCTGGAGCTGTTCCGCGGCGTCGGCATCGAGGCAAGGGCCCGTGCCGAGGTCTTGGCGCTGCCTCCAAGGCATCCTTACCTGCGGCTGCCCCTTCAGATGACCGCCGGCATGGCACCGCGGTTGCGGTCGCTCGTCGACGCCGACGAGCTGGAGCGGCTCCGGGACCACGCGGAGACGGAGCTTCGGGAGCCCCGGCCGCTGGGGGACGGCGTTCACGCTCCTCCAGTCCTGGGGGCAGCGCGCCGCGTACGAGCCCGACGATCATCGGAGTCGACGGCCGATGAGGTCGCGTACCACCGCCGACGACGTGAACCACGACGAGGTCGTGGTGGAGGGCCGTCTCGGCGATGAGGGGATCCCGGATCGGCGTGCGGAGCCACATGCCGTGTGGTGGCGGCCGCCGCCACCGGCGCCACCACCGTTTCGAGGCCCTTTTGCAGATCAGACCTGGGACGGTCGCAGTCCCCGGCCTAGCGCGCCGAGCACAGCTGCTCGCGCTCGCCGATGGCGCGTCGCGACGCCTCCTGGACCGCCGCTCTGGTAGCGCCACACGGAGGGCCCGCTTGGCCCGGGCCGAGAGCTCCTGGTCGATCTCGATCGTCGTCCGCCTCCGCTCCGGGTCGGCACCGCCGGGTAGGGTGCGGAGATGGCCTTCGAGGAGCTGAAGGCCCGCCAGAGCGTCAGCTGGGGGACGGACTCCTACGAGCGCATAAGCCGGACGGTCGCCGACGCCCACCGAGCCCTGGTCTCCCAGCTCGCCCCCCGGGAGGGCGAACGAGTGCTCGACATCGGCACGGGCACCGGAGCAGTGGCGCGCCTGGCCGCGAGGGAGCGGGCCGTGGTGACGGGCCTCGACCTGTCTCCCCAGCTGGTGGGCTCGGCACGGTTGCTGGCGGCGGCAGAGGGCATCCCGGTCAGCTTCGACGTGGGCGATGCCGAGCGCATGCCCTACGCCGACGAGAGCTTTGACATCGTCGCCTCCGCCTTCGGCTGCATGTTCGCTCCCGACCACAGGGCCGTGGCCGCCGAGCTGGCCCGCGTCTGCCGACCCGGTGGTCGGCTCGGGCTCCTGACCTGGGACTCCCACGGTGGCGTGGCCGAGTTCTTCGGGCTCATGGCACCCTTCCAACCTCCTGCACCGCCGGGCGTCGGCAACCCGCTCGACTGGGGTCGGGAGGGCTACATCGCGGATCTGCTGGCCCACACCTTCGACCTGCGGTTCCGCCACGGCAGCTCACCCTTGCGCGCCGAGTCGCCCGAGGCCGTCTGGGAGCTCTTCTCGACCGCGTTCGGGCCCACGCGGTGGCTGGCTGAGTCGCTCGAGCCCACACGGCGCGACGAGCTCCGCCGCGCCTTCATCGCGTACTACGGACAGCATCAGGTCGACGGCCGCATCCGGGCCCCCCGGGAGTGGTTGCTCGTCTGGGGGCTCCGGTCCGGCTAGGGCGAGAGCTGGTCGGGGGGTAGGAGCGTGGCGACCAGGGTGTCGGCCGGCCAGCGCTCGAACCGCGACGGCTTCCACCCCCGCACGAGGACCAGCGCCTCGGCGGCGGCCCTGGCCGTGACGCCCGGGCACAGCGCGCGTCGGCGGGCGAGCTCGTCGGTGACGGCGCGCTGTGTCTCGTAACGCCGGGAGCGGGCGTCACGCCAGTAGTCGGTGGCCAGATCGGCGTCGGCGCCGGCCGCTTGGCGCAAGGCGACGTACATGGGGGTCACACGCCGCAGGATGACCCGCACGCTCCTGGCGTGGAGGCGCAGGAGCTGGCGAGGATCGTCCTCCGCCAGCATCCGCTGGTACCAGTCGCGCTCGAGGAGCGCCAGAGGCGCCTCGTCGCCGGCGACCCTCACGTCCATGAGACGACGGAACAGCTGCCGCTTGTTCCCGAGGGACGCGTACACGCTCTGGACGGAGACGTCGGCGGCGGCGGCGATGTCGACGATCGAGGTGGCGGCGTAGCCCGCTCGATGAAGAGCTGCTCGGCCACGTCCAGCACCCGATGGTGGGTGAGTTGGGCCTGGCGGCGCCGACGGCTGACGTAGCGGCGTCGCCCCGGGCGGGTGAGCGTGCCTGCGTTCATCGTGGGTGGAGTCGAGGTGCAGCCGGGCCGGTGGAGGCGGTGCTCGAGGGAGAGCTCCAGGCGACGTCGGCGGCGATCGTTGTCTTCGACACCATCGAGGACGCCCGGCGGTGGTACGACTCCGACGAGCACCGGGGAGATCCGTGGCCTGCGGCAGGCGAGTGGGCGCACGAGTGTCCTCCTGCTCGACGGCTTCCCCGCCTCCGCCTGACGGACCCGATCACCGCCCCGCCGTGGGGCCGGAGCAGGACCCGGGTGCGAGCCGCCGGGGCGACCTCGAGATGGGCGATCTCCGGGGCGGCGAGGTGCTCATGGCGTGGCCGATATCGGGGCCCAGGCCGCGGGCATGGCTCAGGCGAGGTCGCTTAGGGCGACGCTTGGATCGGCGAGCAGGTCGAGGTCGAGGGGTCGGCGCGCTGTGACGATGGCCCGGAGGTCGTCTGCGACGTCCCACATGTTGACGTTCATGGCCGCGGTCACGATCCCGTCGAGATGCCAGAACGCTATGAGCTCTCGGCCGTCGATGTCACCGCGCATGACGACTTCGTGGCTGGCGTCTCCGTGGCCGACGTACTCCATGCCGAGGTCGTACTGGTCGGTGAAGAAGTACGGCAGGCGCGTGTAGGGGTCGCGGTGGCCGGTGGCGTTGCGGCCTGCGGCGGCACCCTGGTCGAGGGCGTTGGCCCAGTGCTCGACGCGGAGGTGGCGTTGGTACTGGGGGTGCCAGGCACTGGCGACGTCACCAGCCGCGTAGACGTTCGGGGCGCTGGTCTGAAGATGCTCGTCCGCGACGATCCCGTCGCCGATGGTGAGCCCGGCGGCTTCGGCGAGCTCGACACGAGGCGTGACACCGACGCCCACCACCGCTACGTCCGCAGCCTCGACGCGCCCGTCGGCGAGCACGACCTCCTCGACACCGGTTGTGCCGCGGAGCTCGGCGACGCCGACACCGAGGCGGAGGGCCACGCCGTTGTCGGCGTGCAGACCCCGGAACACGGCGCCCACCTCGGCGCCGAGCACTCGGCGGAGCGGAACGGGCGAGGGGTCGATGAGGACGACCTCGGCGCCCATCTGGCGGGCGGAGGCGGCGACCTCAGAGCCGATCCAACCAGCCCCGATGACGGCGACCCTCCCGGCGCGGCGGATGGCGTCGGCGAGGCGGGTCGAGTCGTCGATGGTTCGCAGGTAGTGGACGCCGGCCAGGTCGGCGCCGGGGATGCCCAGGCGCCGCGGCGCGGCGCCGGTGGCGAGCACCGCGGAGTCGAACGGGACGCTGTCGCCGCCTTGGAGCCACACTCGGCGGCTGCTGATGTCGATTGAGCCGACTGTCTGGCCGGTCAGCAGCTCGATGCCGTGCTCGGCGTAGAAGCCCTCGGGGTGGACGGCTGCGGACTCGGGCTGTGCCTCGCCGCGAAGGACAGCCTTGGACAGCGGCGGCCTCTCGTACGGCGGGACGGGTTCGTCGCCGATGAGGGTGATGCGGCCAGCGAAGCCGCCGGAGCGCGCCGCTTCGGCGGCCTTGGCGCCGGCGAGGCTGGCGCCGACGATGACGATGCCTCGGTCGCTTGTCATGCGATGTCTCCTGTCGGGACGGGGTGGTGCGGACGTGCCAGGTCGACCTCGTGGATGCCCCAGCCGCGGACCAGCCCTACCTGGTCCATCACCCCGCGGCCGACCGCGGACTCGCCCGCCAGCGGCTGGGCGGCGGCGGCGAGGTCGGGGGAGAGCCGGGCCAGGAGGGGCCTCGCCGAGCCGACAGCTCGGTTACCCGGCCCCTTTGCCCCGCCGCCGCCCGGTCCATGGCGCTGACGACGCCGCCGATGGTCGAGGCCTCGTCGTGGGCCGGGATGCACACCGTGATCCTCCGGCCCGCCATGCGATCGACCGGGATCGTCGATGGACCCCATCGGTGGGTCGCCGCCGCGGATGGCGGTTCGGGTCTCGACGGCCCTCATGGTCGACGGGCCAGGGCGAAGAACTCGGAGCGGGAACGGGCGTCGGCCCGCAGCACGCCGTGGAGGGCGGAGGTGACGGTGAGAGAGCCCCCGGCTTGCACGCCGCGAATCGCCATGCACAGGTGCTCGGCCTCGAGGACGACACCGACCCCTTTGGGTTGCAGGTGCTCCTCGAGCCAGTCGGCCACCTGCTTGGTGAGCCGCTCCTGCATCTGCAGACCGCGGGCGAACAGCTCGAGCACCCGGGCGAGCTTGGACAGTCCCAGGATCCGCTCGCCGGGGAGGTAGCCGACATGGGCCACGCCCGTGAAGGGCAGCATGTGGTGCTGGCACAGCGAGTGGAATGGGATCCCCCGGGCGAGGACGAGCTCGTCGTAGGCCTCGTCGTTGGGGAAGGTGGTCACGCTGAAGGGCCGGGCTGTGAGCAGCTCGGCGTAGGTGGCCGCAACGCGGCGTGGGGTGTCGCGGACGTGGTCATCGTCCAGGGGCTGGCCCAGCGCGCCGAGCAGGTCGGCGACGGCGCGCTCGGCGGCGGGCAGGTCGATGCCCGTGCCGCCTCGTATGACCCGTAGCTCGGCGGTCGTGTTCCGCGGATTGGTGACCTGTGCGCTGGTCATGTGCCGGCGAGACTCAGCGGGTGGTCCAACCGGCGTTCGGGAAGGCCGCTCCCAGCCGTGCCAAGGTCAGCGCACCCAGCAGCAGGCCGAAGTCGCGCAGGGCGATGTCGTAGTAGTCGGCCATCAACAGGAGGTTGACGATGATGCCGGCGAGCCAGGCGGCGACGAGGTAGCCGCCGAACCGGGGCTTGGCGGCGACGACCAGCCCGGCGACGATCTCGATGGCACCCACGAAGTACATGAGGGTGCGCGCCTCGGCCGAGAACAGGTCGGTGAGCTCTGGCGCGAGGTAGATGTCCCAGTCGACGAGCACGTGGGCGAACTTGTCGAGCCCGAACAGGATCGGCGCCACGGTGAAGCCCAGCCGCAGGAGCCAGAACCCCTGGAAGGCCGGGTTCCGGAGCGTCACCTCGCCGGAGTCGGAGCCGTGAGCGGTGGTGGCCCATGCCATGCTGTGTCTCCTTCTATCGCTAACAGCGATCGACGCTACAGGGCCTAGCGTTGCGTGTCAAGATCCATTACCCTTAGAGATGAGCGGCACACCGAGGAGCGTTCGAATGGACCAGGGCGACCAACGCCTAGCCGACGAGCTGGAGGCGATCGCGGCGCTGGCCGAACCGACACGCCGGAGCCTCTACGAGCACGTCGTGCACCGGGGCGACTGGGTCAGCCGTGAGCAGGCGGCCGATGCCGTCGGGATCCAGCGGACGCTCGCCGCCCACCACCTCGACCGGCTGGTCGACGGAGGCCTCCTCGAGGTCGACTACCGGAGGGCCGGTGGGCGGAGCGGGCCGGGGGCCGGTCGCCCCGCCAAGCTGTACCGGCGCTCGCCCCGACAGTTCGAGGTCACACTGCCGGCCCGGCAGTACGAGCTGGCGGCTCGCATCCTCGCGGAAGCCGCTGACGAGGCCCGCCGCGGCGGGATCCCCATCGACGAGGTGGTCGACCGGACGGCGGGAAGGGCCGGCGAGACGCTGGCGGCGAGTGTCAGGGGGCGGTTGGGGGGCAGGGCGAGCAGGACGCGGAGCCGCCAGGCCGTGCTCGCCCAGCTGGAGTCGTGCGGGTTCGAGCCCCAAGCCGACGGTGCGCTGATCCGACTCCGGAACTGCCCGTTCCGCGATCTCGCCCGCCGGCACCCCGACCTGGTGTGCGGCATCAACCGCGAGCTGCTCGGCCGGCTGGTGGAGGGCGTCCCCGAAACCGGCTTCGATGCCCGGCTGGAGCCGGAGGACGGGATGTGCTGCGTGAGGCTGCACACCAAGTGACAACCCGGACCACCTGGCCTGTCGAACGGGCGCCCTGATCGGATGCTCTCCTGAAGGAGTGGGCGGCGCGGCTGCCTCGCTCATGCCTCCGTCCTCACAGCGGGGCCGCCTGTGGCACCACCTCGCCCCGCATCCGCTCCTTGAGGCTCCCGAGCTCGACCACGTCGACGGCGCAGCCGAGCAGCCCCTCGGTTGACGGGGCGTGGCGACGCGCCGGGCGGCCGTCACCGAGCCTTCTCATGGGGCGCCAACGGTAGAGGTCCGCTGCCGACGCTTCCGGGGAGCGGGTGTTCCAGCGAGATCGCCGGTCCAGTCCATAGGATGCGCCCATCGTGCTCGCCCTCCATGCGATCTGGTCTCCCGGTGACGGTGTGCGCCTCTGGGCGGAGGACGGCCTGGCCCTCGCCACCGTCGCCCGACGACCCCGACGAGACGGGAAGACCAGATCCGGCAAGCGCGAGGCGCCGCCGCATCCCCACCCTTTCGCCGCGTCCGGTAGGCAGCTCGTCGACGCCCTCGCCGAGCACGTCCCCAGCATGGTGGCCACCGAGGTGGTCGAGCTCGGTCTCGTCCTCCCCGGCGCCCCGTCGCGGCCGTTCGCCTCCCCCACAGCGAAGCATCTCGCCCGCGAGCCTCGCTCCACGGCGACGCCCCGGCTCCGGCCCTGGCGGGCTCCCGCTCTGGCCTTCGACGTGTCCGACTCGCTGAACGTCCTCCTGGCGCTGGCCGACCGGCCCCCGACCACGATCGTGCCCGGCGACTCGTTGACTTACCTGGTCCGCGCCGCGGGGCTGGCCGTCGACCTGGTGATGCGCGGGCGGGTCCTACCGGGTCTGGTGACGCCCGAGTCGGGGCCACCGGAGGCCCGCTGGCTTCCGGCCCCGACCCCCGCCGACATCGCCGCCGCGGGGGCCCTCGCCGCGGCCCTGCCCCCACACCTCCGGGCGCAGGCCATGGCCGACGGAACCGGTGACCCCCTCGACCCGCCGGCCCTCGTTGCCGAGGTCCTCACCGCGCTCGTCGACACCACCGCCCGCTCGGCACTCGCCGGCTCACGCCTGGCTCCGCCACGCCGCGGCCGGGCACCGAGGGCCCTGCCCCCCGCCGAGGCGTTCCTCGCCGCCCTGTCCGGCGACGACCCGGCCGTGGACGGAGACCCCGACGAGCTGGCCAAGCTCGCCCAGGCCCTCGACGAGTGGCGCCGGTCGGGCCTCCGCTCGACCGGCGCGCTGCGCACGTGCTTCCGCCTCATCCCTCCTGACGACGACCCGGGTGAAGCCGCCGAACCGTGGCGGCTGGAGTTCCTCCTCCAGTCGACGACCGACCCGAGCCTGCTCGTACCGGGCCACGAGGTGTGGCGCTCTGGCCCCGCGCTGGCCTCGCTCGACCTCGGCGGCGAGAACCCCAGGGAACGCCTGCTGGGCGACCTGGGTCACGCCACGCGCCTCGTCCCCGAGCTGGAGGCGGCGCTCCAGGCACCCAGGCCCGAAGGCCAAGAGCTCGACACCGATGGCGCCCACCGCTTCCTGAGCCACGGGGCGCCGCTGTTGGAGCAGGCCGGGTTCGGGATCCTCGTGCCGCCCTGGTGGCGAACGGACGCCTCGCGCCTCGGGGTCAAGCTTCGGGTGCGCAGCCTCTTCGACGAAGACGAGGGCGATGGCCCGCCAAGTCTCCTCGGCATGGAGGCGCTGTGCGACTACCGCTACGAGGTGGCGCTGGGCGACGCCACGCTCTCGCTGCGGGAGCTGCGGGAGCTGGCGCGCCTGAAGGCGCCGTTGGTGCGCGTGAAGGGGCGATGGGTCGAGCTGCGCCCCGACGACCTCCAAGCGGCACTCGAGGTCCTCGAGCGCCAGGCGACGGGGGAGGCTCACGACCCGGTGACGGCTGCGGAGGCTCTTCGGGTAGGCCTGGGGCTCGATGCCGCCGGCGTCCCCCTCCCCGTGGTGAGCGTCGAGGCCGACGGGTGGCTCGGGGAGTTGCTCTCGGCCGACGGCGACCGCCGCCTGGAGCCCATGGCCACGCCGGCCGCGTTCGAAGGCGCCCTACGTCCCTACCAGGAGCGGGGCCTGAGCTGGCTGTGGTTCCTCGACCACCTCGGCTTGGGCGCCTGCCTGGCCGACGACATGGGGCTGGGGAAGACGCCGCAACTCCTGGCGCTGCTGCTCGCCGAGCGCGAGAAGGCGCAAGCCGCGAACGGCAAGGCGCGCCGACCGAAGTCCACGCTCCTCGTGTGCCCGATGTCGGTCGTGGGCAACTGGCAGCGCGAGGCGGAGTGCTTCGCTCCGTCCCTCACCGTCCATGTCCATCACGGCGCGGAGCGAGAGACCGGCAAGGCCTTCGCCCAGGCCGTGAAGAAGGCCGACCTCGTCCTCACCACCTACGCGCTCGCCGCCCGCGACCGGGAGCTGCTGGAGGGCGTCGATTGGGGCCGGGTGGCCCTCGACGAGGCTCAGAACGTGAAGAACGCCGGCGCCAAACAGGCTCGGGCGGTCCGCTCGCTCCGTGCCGCCCGCCGGGTCGCCCTCACCGGGACGCCGGTCGAGAACCGCCTCGCCGACCTGTGGTCGATCATGGAGTTCCTCAACCCCGGCCTGCTGGGCAGTCAGGACGCCTTCCGCAGCCGCTTCGCGGCGCGGATCGAGCGTTACGGCGACAACCAGGCAGCCCGGACCCTCAAGAGGGTCACTGGCCCGTTCATCCTGCGCCGGCTCAAGACCGACCGCTCGATCATCGCCGACCTCCCCGACAAGGTGCAGATGAAGGTCCTCTGCAACCTCACGCGGGAACAGGCCACCCTCTACCAGGCCGTGGTCAACGACATGCTCGTGCGGCTCGAGGAGACCGAGGGCATCCAGCGCAAGGGCGTGATCCTCTCGACGATGACCAAGCTCAAGCAGGTCTGCAACCACCCTGCCCACCTCCTCGGGGACGGCTCCCGGCTGGAAGGCCGCTCGGGGAAGCTGGCCCGTCTCGAGGAGATCCTCGAGGAGGTGGCGGCCGAGGGCGACCGGGCGCTCTGCTTCACCCAGTTCACCGAGATGGGCCAGCTCCTCCACGGCCACCTGCGGGGGCGCCTGGGCTGCGACGTGCCCTTCCTCCACGGCGGGGTGCCCAAGCGCGAGCGCGACGAGATGGTGACGAGGTTCCAGGCCGGTGAGGGGGCCCCCGTGTTCCTCCTCTCGCTCAAGGCGGGCGGCGTGGGACTCAACCTCACCGCCGCCAACCATGTCGTCCACTTCGACCGCTGGTGGAACCCGGCCGTGGAGGACCAGGCCACCGACCGGGCGTTCCGCATCGGGCAACGTAAGGACGTCCAGGTGCGAAAGTTCGTGTGCGTGGGCACCCTGGAGGAGCGGATCGACCAGATGATCGAGGCCAAGCGCGACCTCGCCGAGCGCATCGTGGGCTCCGGCGAGGCCTGGCTCACCGAGCTGTCGACCGAGCAGATCCGAGAGCTCGTGGCGCTCTCGGCTGACGCGGTGGCGGAGGGGTAGGCATGCCCGGATCGAGTGGTTCCTGGGGCTGGTACCCGCCACCTTCGAGGCCCCGCCAGGCCGACGGCATCCGGGCCCGGAGCCGGCACGGCGCCATCGGGCAGACGTGGTGGTCGCAGCGGTTCATCCAAGTGCTCGACTCGTTCGAGATGGGGACTCGCCTCACGCGAGGCCGCCGGTACGCGCGGGCGGGCCAGGTGCTCAAGCTCCTCGTGGAACCGGGAGCGGCGATGGCGCGAGTCCAGGGCTCACGGGCGAAGCCCTACGAGGTGTCGATCCGCGTGCTGCCGCTCTCCGAGAAGGACTGGGCCAGGGTCGAGGACACCCTGGAAAGGCGGGCTCTCTTCCTCGCCAAGCTCCTCGCCGGCGAGATGCCCCTCGAGATCGAGGAGGCCTTCGCCGCCTGCCGGGTCAGCCTGTTCCCGGCCTCCCGCCGTGACCTCTCGAGCGACTGCACCTGTCCCGACTGGGCCAACCCGTGCAAGCACGTGGCCGCCACCTACTACCTGCTCGCCGAGGCGTTCGACGAGGATCCCTTTCTCATCTTGCGGTGGCGGGGGCGAAGCAAGCAACAGCTCCTCGATCGACTCCGGATCCAGGGCACCGGCGTCCGCGGAGAGTCGTCAGCGACGGCCTGGCCCGTGCCGGTCGTGGAAGCACCACCGCTCGAGGATCATCTCGAACGGTTCTTCGACGCCGGCCCCGAGCTGGCCGATGTGCTCCTCTCTCCGCACGCGGCGCCCGTGCCCGAAGCGATCGTGTACGAGCTCGACGAACCGCCCCTCGAGGTGCGCGGCACCAGCCTCTCCGAGCTGCTGGTCCCCGCCTATCGGGTGATGGTGGCAAGAGCGGAGGCGCGAGCACTCGGGGGCGGGTCGGAGCCAGACGGACCACGGTCATCTGGGCGGGCCCCGTGACCGAGAGG
Source organism: Acidimicrobiales bacterium (assembly GCA_050742255.1). Lineage (GTDB taxonomy): Bacteria > Actinomycetota > Acidimicrobiia > Acidimicrobiales > CADCSY01 > JBOGHU01. The sequence continues at coordinate 568 of JBOGHU010000010.1, read as the reverse complement.
GTTCCTGGCTCAACCGCGGGACCAGGCCGCGCGCCTCGGGGTCGATCGCCGACCTGCCCGCACGAGTGCTCTAGCGCCGAGAAGTCGCCCGGTGGGGCTGCTCGCCCTCGCCATCGGTCTCGACCGCGCTTTCATGGGTCTTGGCCCAGTTCTCTTCGGCCTTCTTCGGGGATCGCTGTAGCGTGCTGGACAGGTCCTTCATGGCTGGCATAGCCACCACCTCCACACGTCTCTGGGCACCTACCCGCAGGATCGGCCGCTCAGCCCGGCGACACGACACGGGAACTGCTCGCACGCGACTCCACAGGGTGAGCCCTGGGAAAGATCGTCATCGTGAAGGGTGACCGTGTCGAGATCGTCGTGGACGCGGGTGACGGCGTCCGTACCTACGAGGTGGCGGCGACGAGGGCGGGGCGCCGGGTGGAGGTCACCACCGGCCGGGGTGTCGTCGAGGTCAGCGAGGTGACCCGGTCTGGACAGGGCGTACGTACCGCCCGATTCATGACCAGCCGGGTGGTCGCCCTCGTCGAGCACCCGAACGAGACCCGGCAGGCGATCATCGACTAGC
>JBOGHU010000009.1:0-12468 GCA_050742255.1 Acidimicrobiales bacterium | reverse complement strand
GTGTGGTACAATAGAGAGCGCCTCCACAGCTCCCTCGGTTACCTTCCGCCGGAAGAGTTCGAGGAGCTACGAGGCCGACGAGAAGCTGCATAAGCCGTGTCCGGTTCCCGGGGGGAGCACCAGTCGGAGGGCAGCAAGTGACCGAGCACCGCAACCCGTGGTCCGTCGAGACGGTCGATCCCGGCGTGGTCGAGCGGCTGGCTGCCAACCACACGCCCCACCCCCAGGCGCTTGAGCAAGGCGTGGACCTCATCAGCGACCCGCAACGCCAGGACGACGACGGTTTCAACTGGACGCGGTTGCGGTTCGCTCGCAATGTCGCGGACGTGGTGCCCGGGTCGGCGGTGGTCCTGGGCAGCGCCATCGGTCGCTATCTGGCCAAGGTGATCGCCTGGGACCTCGAGGTGAGCGAGGAGGACCCAGTCGTCACCCTGGAGTTGCTGCCGGTCACACCCGAGGCCATGGAGCGAGCCCTCGCTCGGAGTCGGCCACCGGCGGCATAGGTCACCCTCGATCAGAGCTGGCCGATCCGGTGTCCATGCCCGACATCCCCAGCGACGTCCAGGGAGCAGACCACGCCGGTCACCTCTGGGCGTTCCTCGATGAGGCGACCCGCCCCGAAGCGGTGCTCGAGGGGGCCTTCGTCGTCCCGGCGACGAGGAAGCGCCGGTCGTCGCCCGTGTCCTGCGGCTCGAAGACCGGCCCAGCGGGACCATGGTCGTCATGGAGCTCGTAGCGGCCGTCTCCGAGCTCGAGCGTGCCCTTGACCGGCGCCGGCCGCACACCACGTAGCGCGCGCAGCCCGGCCTCTTGAGGACGCCGGATCAGCCCTCGACCCGCGCCACGATTTCTGTCATCCGTGACCAAACCGTGACCAGAACCCTGGCCGAGGAGTAAAAGTGCTGGTCAGGCGTAGTCGGGGCGGTTGCCCGGCCTCCACTTGATGTCGCAGCCGATGCTGGGGCGCTGGGGCTCGGGGACGGGCTGACCGGCCAGCACCGCCTCGGCGGCGGCCTGGAGGTCGTCGCCGGTCACCGCCACGTCGTTGCCGGGACGGCTCCCGTCCATCTGGCCCCGGTAGGCGAGGCGGCGGTCACGGTCGAAGAGGAAGAAGTCGGGGGTGCAGGCGGCACGGTAGGCGGCGGCCACCACCTGGCTCTCGTCGACGAGGAAGGGGAAGCTGTAGCCCACCTCGGCCGCCACCTCGGCCATCCTCTCGGGGCGGTCGTCGGCGTAGGCGCCGGCGTCGTTGCTGTTGACGCCCACCACCGCGACGCCCCGGGCCTGGAGGTCGCGGACGACCTCGGCCAGCCCCCGGCGCACGTGGCGGACGTAGGGGCAGTGGTTGCACAGGAACATCACCAGCAGGGCCGGGGCGTGAGCGAGGTCGTCCGACGAGACTGTGGTGCCGGCGGGGTCGGGGAGGGCGAAGGGCGGGGCGGGCGTCCCGAGCGGGAGCATCGTCGATGCGGTGACGGTCACGGCGGCTCCTCGTGCGAAGCGGTGCGGGTCGATCCCCAGCCTGGACGACGGCCACGACCCCGGGCAAGCCGTCACAATGGTCGGCGTGGCCCGTCCCACCGCCGAGCATCGCCTGCGCCGCCTCCTCGCCGTGGTGCCCTGGGTGGTGGCCAACGACGGGCCCACCGTGGCCGAGGTCTGCGACCGCTTCGGGTTGCCCCGCGAGGAGCTCCTCGCCGACGTGGACCTGGTCTTCCTGTGCGGTGTCCACCCCTTCACGCCCGACACGCTGATGGACGTGCTCATCGCCGACGACCGGGTCTGGATCCGGTACACCGGCTACTTCGACCGCCCGTTGCGGCTCACGCCCGAGGAGGGGCTGGCCCTGGTGACCGCCGGAGCCACCCTGCTGGCCGTGCCCGGGGCCGACCCCGAGGGACCTCTGGCTCGGGGCCTGGCCAAGTTGGCCTCGGTCCTGGGGGTGGGCCCCACCGACGCCGTCGAGATCGACCTGGGCTCCCCGCCCTCGACGGTGCTGGAGACCTTGGGCCACGCTGTCGCCGACCACCGCCAGGTCGAGATCGACTACTACGCCTACGGCCGGGACGAGCGCACCCGGCGGGTCGTGGACCCACACGCCGTCTTCGCCGCCGACGGTGAGTGGTACCTTACCGCCTTCTGCCACCTGGCCCAGGCCCCCCGGCGGTTCCGCGTCGACCGCGTGCGGGGGGTGGTCCTCCTCCGGGGGCGCTTCGACCCCCCCGAGCGGGCCCCCGGCCCGGCGGTGTTCGAGACCCGCCCCCAGGACCGGCGGGTGGTCCTCGAGCTCGAGCCCCGGGCCCGCTGGGTGGCCGAGAGCTATCCCCTCGAGGGGCTGGAGGAGTTGGGCGGCGGTCGGTGCCGGGTGACCCTGGTGGCCGCGGAGCAGGCGTGGCTGGACCGACTGCTGCTGCGGCTCGGCCCTCACGCCCGCCCGGTGGCGGGGACCGGCGGCCCGGCGCTGGCGGCTCGGGGGGTCCTGGCCCGCTACACGGCCGGATAGCCTGCCGCTGTGGCAGATCCGGTCCCCCCCTTCGACCCGGGGGAGGAGGGGCCCGGCCCGAAGGAGGCCGACAGCCCCGGTCGGAGGCGGGCCCGGACGGCCCTGGAGTGGGTCGCGGTGGTGCTCGGGTCCCTCGCCGTGGCCGTCCTCGTCCGCTCCTTCCTGCTCGAGACCTTCTTCATCCCCTCTCCCTCGATGGTGCCCACCCTGGCGGTGAACGACCGGGTGCTGGTCAACAAGCTCAGCTACCGGCTCCACGACGTCAACCGGGGCGACCTGGTCGTCTTCGAGCGCCCCCCCGACGCGTCGGGCGGGGCGGCCCGGGACCTGATCAAGCGGGTCATCGCCCTGGAGGGGGAGACCATCGAGGGGCGGGACGGGAGGGTCGTCGTCGACGGTGAGCCTCTCGACGAGCCCTACCTCGAGCCGGGCGAGGAGACGACCGGCTTCGAACCCCTGCGCGTGCCCCCCGACCACGTCTTCCTGATGGGGGACAACCGGGACGCCTCCCGGGACAGCCGGGTGTTCGGGCCGATGGCCGAGGACGCCATCGTGGGCCGGGCCTTCCTACGGGTCTGGCCCCCCGGCGACGTCAGCTTCCTGTGACCGGGCGGCGGCACTAGTCGCCGGTCGGGCCGGCGTGGCCACGCCCGGCCAGGGCTTCCACCATCCGGTCCACGTGGTCGCTGTAGACCCCGTCGATGCCCATCCGGAGCAGCTCGTCGAGCTGGCGGCGGTGCTGGGCGCCCCAGCCGAAGGCGTACCGCCCGAAGCGGTGCACCAGGGTCGTGAGGCCTCCCGTCCAGTCCCCGCAGCGGAGGTTGATGGCGTCGACGCCCACCCGGGACAGGGTGGCCACCCGGCGCTCGGGGCCCTCGACGATGCGGCGGAGGCGGGTCGAGTCCACCAGGTGGACGTCGGCCGAGAGGCCCCGCCACTCCGCCAGCCGCGGCCACGCCTGGGAGCACAGCCATAGACGACCGGGCGCGTCGCCGCCTGCGGCGGCGGCCACGGCGACGGCGACGGGGGCGGCGGCAGGGTCCCGCACGTCGAGGGAGAGCTCCACGTCGGTGCCGCACGCCTCGTACAGCTCTTCCAGGGTGGGGATGTGACCGGGCAGGTCGGCCCGGGCCAGCTCGGCGACGGCCCGGCGGCGGACCCCCCGGCGCACCACGCCGTCGTGGTCCAGCACCGCCTCCCCGTCGGCGGTCAGCCACACGTCGCTCTCCAGGCCTCCGGCCCCGAGCTGGCGGGCCCGGACGAAGGCTTCCAGGGTGTTCTGGGGGGCGTGGGCCCGACCGCCGCGGTGGGCGAAGCCCAGGGGGGGCGAGAGCAGGGAGGGCAGGCCTTCGGCCACGGCCTACAGTCTGGTCGTGGACGAGGGCGACCCGGTGCTGGAGCTCCTGGACGAGTCCCGGGCGGGGGAGCGGGCCGCCGCCCGCCAGCGGGAGCGGTCACTGCGGTGGCTGGCCCAGGAGGAGGCCAGCCTGGAGGGGACCCTCGTGGACCTGGCCGAGCGGGGCTCGGCGGTGACGGTGCGCAGCGGTGCCGGCCCCGCCCACCACGGGTGGGTGCTGGGTGTGGGCGGGGACTTCTGCGTCGTCCGCGGCGAGTCGGGTGCCCACGTCTACCTCCGCCTCGACGCCGTCACCACCGTCCGCCCCCGGGCCGGTACGGCTCACCCCCCGGCCACGGGGACCCGGCGCCCGCCCGCCGATCGGCTCCTGTTGGAGGTGCTGGGCCGGGTGGTGGCCGATCGGCCCCGGGTCGGTGTGGTGACCCGGGGTGGGGAGGCGGTGGCGGGGGAGCTGCGGTCGGTGGGCGCCGACGTGCTCACCGTGGCCCTCGACGGCGACCCTCCCAGCCTGTGCTACGTGGCGGGAGGAGCGATCGCGGCGGTGACCGTAGCCGAGCCCGGCCGGTGACGGCCGGGACGTGGCGCCGGGACGTGGCGCCGGGACGTGGCGCCCTGGCTACGGGCCCTGACTACGGCGCGGCACGGTCGCCGGTGTCGCCGGAGGTCTTTCGCTCCGGGTAGAGGTGCTCGAGGCTCCCGGGGGCGATCCGGGACCGCTCGATGAAGGCGTCGACGTCGGACTGCTTGAGGCGGAAGACCCGCCCCAGCCTGTAGGCCGGCAGCTGCCCCACGTCGATGAAGCGATAGAGCGTCCGGGGGGTTATCCCGAGCCGTCGGGCCGCCTCTTGGGTGCTCATCCAGACGATCTCTTCCTGGGCCACGCCACCACCGTAGCGCATCGGGAACCCGTCGTGAAGTTTCACCACCTTCTCTGCTTTATGGTGCGGTAAGGTGAGCGGGTCCCCTGTCCCATGCGATCACCGACGCACGGTCGGTCAGGATCTGGAAGACTTGGCGGTCCCAGCTCACAGGCCGCCTGGGAGGATCGAAGGCGATGGTCGATCTCGGCACCCAGCCCGCTGTTGAGGGGATGCCGGCCTCGGGCGCCGGTCACGAGCGGGGACGGCGCCAGGTGGGGCGACGGAGGGGTCTGCCCGGTGGGAGGGCGGTGGTGGGAGGGTTCCTCGTCACCGCCAGCGTCGTGGGCGTCTTCGCCGCCTACGTCACCGCTGGCTCAGGGCCGGCGACGTCCTACGCGGTCGTGAGGGCCGACGTGGCCGCCGGCGAGCGCCTGGGCACCGACAACCTGGCCCTGGTCCCCCTGGAGCTGCCGGCCGAGCAGGAGGCGGTGGCCTTCGCCGAGACCGAGGGCCTGGTGGGGGCGACGGCGCTGGGCCCACTGTCGGCAGGCCAGCTGGTCCAGACCAGTGACGTGGCCAACCCTCTGGGCAGCCCCGAGAGGGCCCAGATCTCGCTCCCGGTCGAGCCCGGCAGGGCCCTGGGCGGGGAGCTGCGGGCCGGGGAGCAGGTCGACGTGATCGCCACCTACACCACCGGCGGCGAGCCGGTCACCACCACGGTGAGCACGGGGGCGATCGTGGTGCGGACCGTCGGCGCCGACCAGGCGGTGGGGAGCAGCGGTGCCCTGACCGTGGTGCTGGCGGTGCCGCCGGCCGAGCTCGAGCCCATCGCCCAGGCGGCTTCGGTCGGGGAGGTGGCCATCGCCCGCACCACCGGGCTGGAACGTCGCTGATGGCCGGCGACCGCTTCGTGCTCCTGGGGGTGGCCCGGCCTCGGGCGCCCTGGTTCGGGGCGGTGGGCCAGTGGGCCATGTCGGCGGCGCTGCCCGCCGAGTTCATCCGCTGCGTCTCGGTCGAGGAGCTGTTGGTGCGCCTCGGTGGGGTCCGGGTCCACTCGGCGGTGCTGGTCGACGGCAGCCTGCCGGCCGTCGACCGGGACGTGCTCGAGGCCGCCCGCCAGGCCGGCTGCGTGGTGCTGGTCGTCGACGACCAGCGGCTGGTCCGCGACTGGGCCGCCCTCGGCGCCGCCGCCGTGCTGCCGCCCACGTTCACCCGGGAGGCGCTCGTCGACGCCCTGGCCACCCATGCCCCGATGGTGGGGCGGGGCGAGGTCCGGGCGCCCGACGAGGGCACCGGCGGGATCGACCTGTCCCGGTGGTGGGGCGATGTGGCCGCCGTCTGCGGAGCTGGCGGCGCGGGGGCCTCCACCGTAGCCGCCGCCCTCGCCCAGGGGCTGGGTGAGGAGCGTCGCTACACGGGCGGGGTGGTCCTGGCCGACCTGGCCCTCAACGGCGAGCAGGCGATGCTCCACGACGTGGGCGACGTCGTCCCCGGGGTCCAGGAGCTGGTCGAGGCCCACCGGTCCGGCGAGCCGGGCCCGGACGAGGTGCGAGGGCTGACGTTCTCGATCGTCGAGCGCCGCTACCACCTGCTGCTGGGGCTGCGGCGGTCTCGCTACTGGGCCACGCTGCGGCCCCGCTCCTTCGAGGCCGGGTTGGCGTCGCTGCGCTCCAGCTTCGGCGCGGTGGTGTGCGACATCACCGCCGACTTCGAGGGCGAGGCCGAGACCGGCTCGGCCGAGGTCGAGGATCGCAACGTCATGGCCCGCACCGCGGCTGGGGCGGCCGACGTGGTGTTGGCGGTGGGCCGCCCCGGGGTCAAGGGCGTGCACGCCCTGGTGCGGGTGCTCGCCGACCTGGCCACCCTGGGCGTCCCGGCGGGACGGGTCGTGCCGGTGTTCAACGCCGCGCCCCGTCAGCCTCGTGCCCGGTCCGAGCTGGCGCGAGCCCTGGCCACCCTCACCTCCCCCGTCATGGACGGCGGGCGCACGGCGTCGCCGGTCTTCCTTCCCGTCCGTCGGGTGGAGGAGGCCCTCCGGGACGCCGTGCGCCTCCCCGTCCCCCTGCCCGCCGCCACCGCCGGCGCCTTCGGCGCGGTGTTGCAGCGTCTGGGACCCTCTACCGCTCCGGGGCCCTGCCCCTACCCGGTGGCCCCCGGCTCGCTGGGCCTTGGCGCCGAGGGCCAGCTGCCGGCCTGATGGGCGACCGCGTGCTGTCCCCGCTGGCCGAGATCGAGGCCAACGTCCAGGCTCGGGCCAAGGACCTCGACCTCGACGTGGCCCACGAGGCCGGCCTGCACCGGTTGCAGGCTCTGATCGACGACGAGGTGGCCCGGTGGCGAGCGGAGTACAAGCGTGGGCTGCGCCCCTTCGACCTGAACGACGTCGAGGCGGTCTCGGACCGGGCGCTGCGCAACCTGGCCGGCTACGGCCCCCTCGAGCCGCTCCTGGCCGACGACGATGTGTGGGAGATCATGGTGAACGGGCCCGAGGCCATCTTCGTCAAGCGGCATCGCGGCGTCTCCGGCTACCACGAGGAGGCCTTCCACGACGACGAGCACGTGGTGCGAACCCTGACCAAGATCCTCGACGACGCCTCCGGCTCCCACCGCAAGCTGGATGCGGCCGAGGGCCTCCAGGATGCTCAGCTCGAGGACGGCGCCCGGGTGCACATCGTCCACGGGGACATCGGTCAGGGCGGTCACCTGCTGGTGAACATCCGCCGGTTCACGGGCGTCGCGTTCAAGGACCTGGGCGAGCTGGTCGACCGCGACATGCTGGACCAGCCGGTGGCCGAGTTCCTCCGGGCCGCGGTCCGGTCCCGCCAGTCGATCGTCTTCGCCGGGCCCCCGGGGTCGGGGAAGACCACCATGCTGTCGTGCTGCGCCGCCGAGCTCGATCCCTCGCTGCGGGTGGTGATCGCCGAGGAGGTCTTCGAAGCCGACGTCCCCCTGCCCAACGTGGCAGCGATGCAGACCCGGCCGGCCCGGGCCGACCGGGCCGAGGTCGACCTGCGCCGGCTGGTCTCGGGGTTCCTGCGCATGGCCCCCGACGTGGCCATCGTCGGGGAGGTGCGTGACCGGGAAGGACTCCCCGGGCTTCGCGCTGACGTTCGCAGTGCCGGGTAGGGCCATCCTCCCTGGTCAGGACGGTGATGCACGACCCGGGGCTAGCGTCGTGGGAGGCTGGGGCTAATGATGGAGCGGAACGGCGCACGGCATGCTCTGGCTGTGGCAGGCGGAAGAAGCGCGGGCGCTGGCGCGCCGAGATCGTCGGAGCCGGGCGGCAGGGGAGCGTCCGGGCCGGCTCACGCCCCCCGCCGCTTGGACGAATCGGAGACCCTGAGGCCCGATAACGCCACGTTGAGGCGGCTGTACCTGGAGGAGGGGAGGACCATCAGCGCGCTTGCCGACCACTTCGATGTCCCTCCCCAGACCGTCCACCGCTGGCTGGTTGCGGCCGCGGTCCCGAGGCGGGGGAGTGCACTCAGGCCACGCGTTGACGTCGGCGACGAGGAAATCCGACGCCTCTACGTCGAAGAACATCTGAGCGCGCCCGAGATCGCGTACGGGCTGAACTGCAGCCTAAGTACGGTGTACTTCCGGCTCGCTCGCCTTGGTGTCGCACGTCGGTCCTGTGGGGCGCGTCGACGTCCCGCCGCCGCGGACCTTCGCGAGGGTTATGTCGATCGTGGCCTGACCGTCAGCGAACTTGCCGACCAGTACGGTGTCTCTCGCCAGACCGTGGGGAGTTGGCTTATCGACGCTGGGATCCCGCGTCGGCCACCCACCGCTCTGCCGGCCGCGGCAAAGGAGATGATCGTCACTCTCTATCAGGCTGGACGGTCCGGTCCCGAAATTGCTGATGAGCTCGGGTGCTCCACGGCCACCGTTTACAGGCGGTTGAAAGACGCCTGCGTGCCGCGCCGGACACGACACTCGCAGGTCGCACGTGACGACCTCGTCCGCGCCCTCCACCGAGGCCTGTCGGCGCCAGCAATCGCGGCGGAGTTGGAAGTCAGCGTCTCTTGCGTCTGCGGAGCGCTGAGGCGGGAGGGCCTCCACACACGGCGACAAGCTGCACGACAGCGGCTTGCCAGTCGGCGTGCGAAGTTGGTGGCCCTCTCCGGGCCGACCGTCGGCGAACTGCAAGACTCGGCGTAGCGCTGGGGGCGCGCTGTTGTGGCAAGCGCACAGCGGCGTGAGGTGTGACGATCGAGGACACCGGCTCCAGTGATGTCATGGCCCTACCATCAAGCATCCTCAGGACCTCAGGACGTTCGCATCAGCACGAAGGCGGGGAGTGTCAACACGACATCTCGACTCAACCGTGCCCGCGGAGGAGCGAACCTTATGAAACCGCCCCCGAACGGCCCATATGGGCGTACCCAAGCAGCGGTTCGGCTGCGGGTTATGGGCGACCCTGCCGAGCCAGCGTGAACACTTGTAACACGCCCCGGGCGTTGCGGGTCACCCGCCACAGCACCGACCTGGGACGGACTAGCCTTGGGCCACGGTGGCGATCGACCTCAGCGCGCACACCGTTCCGACCACGTACTGGCACGAGACCCCCGACGGTCGCATCCAGTGCGATGTGTGTCCCCGCGGTTGCCGCATGCGCGACGGGCAGCGGGGCCTGTGCTTCGTCCGGAGGGTGCAGGACGGCCAGGTGGTGCTCACGACCTACGGGCGGTCATCGGGCTTCTGCATCGATCCGGTCGAGAAGAAGCCCCTCAACCACTATCTGCCCGGCACGCCCGTGCTGTCGTTCGGCACGGCCGGCTGCAACCTCGCCTGTCGGTTCTGTCAGAACTGGGACATCTCGAAGTCGAAGGAGATGACACGCTCGCCGACGAGGCGTCGCCAGAGCGCATCGCCCGGGTGGCCGAGGCGCTCGGCTGCACCAGCGTCGCCTTCACCTACAACGACCCGGTGATCTTCCTCGAGTACGCCATCGACGTCGCCGATGCTTGCCGCGAGCGCGGGATCAAGGCCATCGCCGTCACCGCCGGCTACATCTGCGACGAGCCCCGCGTTGAGTTCTACCGGCACATGGACGCCGCCAACGTCGACCTCAAGGCGTTCACCGAGGACTTCTACAAGCACATCACCGTGGGCCACCTCGAGCCCGTGCTCGACACGCTCGTGTACCTCCGTCACGAGACCGACGTCTGGTTCGAGATCACCAATCTCGTGATCCCCGGCCACAACGACGACGTCGTCGAGTTCCACCAGATGGCGGAGTGGATCGCCGAGCACCTCGGGCTCGACATCCCGCTGCACTTCACCGCGTTCCACCCCGACTTCAAGATGATGGACGTACCCCACACGCCGCCCGACACCCTGACCCGGGCTCGCGAGATCGCCCTGAGCCATGGGCTGCACTACGTGTACACGGGCAACGTGCACGACACCGAGGGATCGAGCACCTACTGCCCGGGCTGCGGCGAGCTCGTCATCGAACGTGATTGGTATCTCCTCGGCGAGTACCGCGTGACCGACGACGGTCACTGCGGACGCTGTAGCGCCGAGATCGCGGGCCGGTTCACCGGGCCGCCGGGTCAGTGGGGGCCGCGGCGTCAGTCGGTCTGGCTATCGGAGGCCGACCCGGAGCCGGTTGCGTTCCGGGTGCGGACCAGAGCGGGGCGTTCGTGAGCAGCCCGACGCCGAGCGGCTGGGTCCGCCCGCCGGCGGTGGCGGGGCGCTTCTATCCCGACGATCCCGCGACGTTGCGCCAGGCGGTGGCCCGTAGGTGGGCGAACCGCCGTGGTCGACCCCCAAGGTATCGACCACTGTGCCCAAGGCGATCATCGCCCCCCATGCTGGCTACGTCTACTCCGGGCCCGTCGCCGGGGCGGCGTCACACCGGGAGGACAACACCAGTGGGTGCGGTTGGGGTCGTAGCGTTCGCGGCAGTTCTCGTCGGTCATTCCGATTGCGCTTCCCGGACTCGAGCCACCATTGCCTCGTGGCCGACCGCCTCGGCCTCCGTCGAGTAGCGCTCTTGCTCGTCAAGTGGCCCGCGAACACCATCGTCTCGAAGATGAGCGGCGGCCCTTCACCCCCGCTGTGGTCGATGCCGAGCCATGCCGTCGAGACGGTTTTGCCGACTTCGGTGCGCGCAACCCGCTTGTTTTCGCCACATGAACTCATCAGTTGTTCGTACTCGTCGCGTGTGATCGGCTGCCCCTGACGGTCGTAGGACATCGTTCACTCCTTCCCCTCCACACCACCCTCGCACCACGGCTCGTCGAGCAACGTGCATGTAGGACAGGCCCAGTCTCCAGGGCATGTGAGCTGGGTGATCCGGCTCGGAGCCGAGTCAGCCACCGATGTAGCTCATCTCGACCTTGTGGGGACCGGCGGTCTGCGATGACCGGATCTCGGAGTACCGGTCGGCGCGGCTCCGCCACAGCCCGGCCACCACGTCGTCGAGGGCCTCGTCTCGCGCCCGACCGCAACACCTGGCGCAGATCGGTTCCGCGAGTGGCGAACAGGCAGGTGTAGACCGCACCCTCGGCCGAGAGGCGAGCCCGAGTGCAGTCGCCACAGAACGGCTGGGTGACCGACGCGATGATGCCCACCTCTCCGCTTCCGTCTCGGTACCGCCACCGCTGCGCCACTTCGCCCCGGTAGGAGGCGGCCACCGGCTCGATCCCGAACTCCCGGTCAAGTGTCTCGACGATGTGCCGGGCGGGGACCACGTCGTCGAGCCGCCAGCCGTTGGTGGTGCCGACGTCCATGTACTCGATGAATCGGAGGACGTGGCCCGAGCCCTTGAAGTGCCTGGCCATGTCGACGATGGAGCCGTCGTTGACCCCCCGTTGCACCACCATGTTGACCTTGCCGGGGGTGAGCCCGGCCTCGGCGGCGGCGGCGATCCCGTCGAGCACCCCCTGCACGGGGAAGCCGACATCGTTCATGGCCGTGAACACGGTGTCGTCTATGGAGTCGAGGCTGACGGTGACCCGGTGGAGCCCGGCTGCGACCAGGTCCTGGGCCTTACGCCCGAGCAGCGCGCCGTTGGTGGTGAGGGTGAGGTCTTCGACCTCGGGGATCCGGGCCAGCGTGGCGATGAGGTCCTCGATCCCCTTGCGCAGCAGTGGCTCCCCTCCCGTGAGGCGGAGCTTGCGCACCCCGTGACGCACGAACGAGCGAGCCACCCGGTCGATCTCCTCGAAGCTGAGTAGCGCTTCCCGGGCCAGGAACTCGTACTCGCGGTGGAAGACCTCCTTGGGCATGCAATAGGTACAGCGGAAGTTGCACCGATCGGTGACCGAGATGCGCAGGTCCCGGAGAGGCCGACCCCGCGTGTCCGAGACGCTCATCTTCGTGCCCTACGCGAACGACTGCCCGCAGCCGCAGGAGCGCTGGGCGTTGGGGTTCTCGATGTGGAATCCCGCGCCCTGGAGGCCGTCCCGGTAGTCCAGGGCCGCGCCGGCGATGTGCTGGGCGCTGGCGGGGTCGACTAGCATCCTGACCGTGCCGAACACGGCCAGATGATCCTCGGGGTCGACTTCGGTGTCGAAGAACATCTCGTAGGAGAACCCCGAGCACCCGCCGGGCCGCACGGCGACCCGGAGGGCCAGCGTCTCGTCGCCCTCCTGGGCGACCAGCTCGGCCACCTTAGTGCATCCCACCGTAAATACAATCACGTAACTACGATCACGTAATCAGGGGCCTCCGGTAACGTAAGGGCTCCCCGTCGGAGGGGAGCCGTGGCCAGGAAGAGCCCGTACATACTGGAGTTG
>JBOGHU010000008.1:0-12224 GCA_050742255.1 Acidimicrobiales bacterium | reverse complement strand
CGGGGCGGGGCGCCGGAGAGCGGGGCACCGGCAGAACGCAGAACGGGGCGGGCACCGGAGAACCGGGGCACCGGATAGGCGGGCGGGTCACAGGAGGTCCTCGACGAGCCAGGGGAAGAACCCGTCGAGGAAGCGTTCGGTGATGGGCATGAAGTACGACCCGAAGTGGGAGAGCGGGTCGAGCGAGGTAACGACCAGGGTCCCGGCGGAGCTGACCCGGTCGACGTAGAGGACAGCACCCCCGTCCTCGGCGGCGATGACGACCTCGGCGCCGCCGGGGGGCCAGAACACGCCATGATGGTGCCAGGTGGCGTTCGCCATGGTGAGGTGGCGGAACAGCCCGTGGGCGGGGGCGGCGGCGACGATCCCGCTGGGGGCCTCGGGGTCGAGCCACCACCAGTAGTTCGTGGGTCGGGCCTCGAAGCGGACACCGGGCAGCCACCCGTCGGGCTCCTCGCCGTACACCGACTGCTCGCCGAAGACGATGAGGGCTCCGGCCCGGTCGAGGAAGTCGAGGAGGTTCGGTCGGGCCCGTCGGAGCATGCCCCGGTGGAGGCGCTCGGGTACGACGAGGCCGTCGTGGCCGGAGAGGTCGGCCTCGACCAGGTCGGGCAGGTAGACGAGGGCGTCGAGGAAGCGGGCGTACTTGGGCTCGTTGAGCCCCCGATGGTGGGCGGCGGACCCCCCGTAGACAGCGGCCAGGCGGCTCATCAGCGTCCTCCTCCCTCCTGGACCCAGGCCAGGAGCTGCGGGCTGATCCGGGCGGCGGTCGAGCCGGGCTCGGCCCAGCGGAGCAGGCCGGTGCCGGCGTGGGCGAAGACCGTGCCCTTGGTGGTCGTCCGGTCGACGTAGACGACGGGCTCCCCCTCTGCCAGCGACAGGAGGACCTCCGCCCCCTCAGGCGGCGGGTGATGGCCACGGGCGAAGAAGCCGGCGACCCCCCTGCGCAAGGTCAGATCCTCGGGGTCGACGCCGTCGAATACCGGATGGGGACGGACGACCCGGATGGCGTAGTCGCGGAAGGATCGGATCTCCTTGGGGACGAACGGGCCGCACCCTGGCAGCCACGGCCGGAAGAGCTGCCCGCTCCACACGATGAGCCCGCCCCCGTCGAGGTACGCCCCGATCTGGTGGCGTTGGCGGTAGAGATGCTCCTGGTCGACCATTCCCTCGACCACCACGCCGGAGTAACGGCCGAGATCGACACGACCGAGGTCGTACACGTCGACGATGTCGATGCAACGGGCCCACGGCTCGTCGTGGGGAGTGGTGGCCGTCTGGGCGTCGAGGAGGGCGACGCCGCCGCTCATGGGGGACCTCCGGTGAGCTGGAGCTGGTGCACGGCCTCGACCAGGGCTGCGGTGTAGGGGTGGGACGGGCGGCGGAGGATCTCGTCGGTCGAGCCCTGTTCCACCAGTCGGCCCTGTCGCAGCACGACGAGGCGGTCGCAGAAGACCTGGGTCAGGGCGAGGTCGTGGGTGATGTAGAGGTAGGCGACGCCGTGCTCGGCCCGCAGGTAGGCCATGAGCCGGAGCAGGCCGGCGCGGGTCGAGGCGTCGAGCATGGCGGTGGGCTCGTCGGCCACGATTAGGTCGGGGCGCAGGACGAGGGCTCGGGCCAGGGCGACGCGCTGGCGCTCCCCGCCGGAGAGCTCGTGGGGGTGGCGCTCGGCGTAGCGCTCGGGCGGGACGAGCGCCACCTCGGCCAGGGTCTCGAGCACCCGGCGGCTGCGGTCGGGCCCTGCCACGCCGTGGATGGCGAGGGGCTCGGCGACGATCCAGGACACCCGCATGGACGGCGCCAGGGAGGCGTACGGATCCTGGAACACGAGGTGCACTCGCCGGCGGACCGCCCGCCGCTCGCCCCGGGACAGCGTGGCCAGGTCGCGGCCGTGGACGCGGATCGTGCCGGTGTCGGGCGTGAGCAGCCCGGCCACCAGGTGGGCGAGGGTGGTCTTGCCGGCCCCGCTTCCGCCGACGAGCCCGACGGTCTGGCCGGCGCCCACGGTGAAGGTCACCTCCTCGAGGGCCGTGACCCGGGCGCCGCTCCCGGATCGGAAGCTCTTGCCGACCTCGTCGAGGGCGAGGAGCGCCTCGGTCACCGCGCCACGCTCGCGGGGGCGTCTGGGAGGACCAGGCGGGGAGTGGAGCCGAGCAGCTCTCGGGTGTACGGATGGACCGGAGCGGCCACCACCGTGGGGGCCGGCCCCTGCTCGACGATGCCGCCGTGACGCATCACGACCAGCCATCCCGGGGCTCGGGGCGTCCCCGAGATGCCCGGCCGGCCGGTGTCGGCCCCTTCGCCGCACAGCGCCAGCACGACGAGGAGGTCATGGGACACGACGAGCAGGGCCAACCCGAGGCGGCCACGGAGGTCGCCCAGCAGGGCCAGGATCTCGGCCTGGACGAGCACGTCGAGGCCGGTGGTGGGCTCGTCGGCGACGAGCAGCGCCGGGTCGTTGGCCAGGGCCATGGCGATCACCACCCGCTGGCGCATGCCTCCGCTGAGCTGGTGGGGGTAGTCGTCCACCCGGTCGGGGTCGACCTCGACCAGGGCGAGCAGCTCCCGGGCCCTGGCCCTGGCCTCGGACCGGCCCACCCGCCTGTGCACGGTGACCGCCTCGGCCAGCTGGTCGCCGATCCGGAACACGGGGTTGAGAGCGTTCATGGCCTGTTGGGGGACGAGCGCCACGCGCCGTCCCCGCAGCCGGCGCAGCTCCTCCCGCCCGAGGGTGGCCAGGTCGACCCCGTCGACCCGCACCCGCCCGGCCGCCACCGCCGCCGGCGGCGGCAGGAGGCCGGTGGCCGCCGCCACCAACGTGCTCTTGCCGCTGCCCGACTCGCCCACCAGGCCCACCACCTCGCCGGCGCCGAGGCGCAGGCTCACGCCGTCGACCGCCACGAGCGGCTCCCCGCCGGTGGCGTAGGCCACCGAGAGCGCCTCGACCGAGAGCACGGCGTCAGCCGAGCGGGCGACGAGGTCGACGGGCGGCGCCATGGGCGCCATGGGCGCGATCGGCGCGGCCGGCGCGCCCAGGGGACGAACCCGACGCGACCGCCGCCGTGGCGCCACCGCCGGGCGGGCCAGGGGTGGGTGGGCCCCCTCCTCCAGGGCGTAGCCCATGAGCGCCAAGGAGAGCACCGCGGCGACGATGCACAGCCCGGGCGGGACGACCCACCACAGCCAGGCGTCTGTGAGGAAGGCGCTGCGGGCGTTGGCGTAGAAGAGCGTGGTGCCCCAGCTCTTGGCGGTCGGGTCCCCGAGCCCGAGGAAGCTGAGGCTGGCCTCCAAGAGGATGGCGGTCTTGGTGGCCAGGACCAGCTGGGGCACGACCAGGGGGGCGACGGCGGGCAGCAGGTGCCGCAGGAGGACGTGACCGGGGCGCCCGCCCATGGCCCGGGCGGCCCGCACGTGGTCGAGCTCCCGGGCGGAGAGCACCTGGGACCGCAGCTCCCGGGCCGGCCCGGCCCACATGACGGCGGCGATGACCAGCATCTGGGTCCCTAGCCCCGGTCCGAGGAACACTCCCACCACGAGCATGAGCGGGAGGAACGGCAGCGACAGGACCACGTCGACGAGCCGCATGAGCACGGCGTCGAGCGGGCCCCGGGCGTAGCCGGCGACGAGGCCCACGACGGTGCCGGCGGCGGTGGCGGCGAGGGCGGCGACGAGGCCCACGGCGAGCGACACCCGGGCGCCGAAGAGCACCTCCGAGAGCAGGTCCTGGCCGGCGTCGTTCGTGCCGAGGAGGTGGTCCCCGCCCGGGGGGGCGAAGGGCGGCCCGACCCGCGCCGTCGGATCGTAGGGAGCGAGCAGAGGGGCGGCCAGCGCCATCAGCACCAGGCCCCCCAGGAGGGCGAGGCCGATGAACCCCAGGCGGGCCCCGGTCGACCGGCTGGCGGTCACCCCTGCTCCCGCCCCGATCGTCGGACCCGCGGGTCGAGCAGGGGGTAGCAGAGGTCGGCCACCAGGTTGGCAGCCACGACGCCGAGGGTGAGGAGCAGGAACGCGCCCCGCAGGAGGGGGTAGTCCCGCTCGATGACGGCGTCGTAGACCAGGCGCCCGAGGCCGGGGTAGGAGAAGACGGTCTCCACCACCACGGCCCCGGAGAGGAGCACGCCGAAGCCGAGCATGACGTTGGTGGCGACAGGCAGGAGGGCGTTGCGCAGCGCGTGGCGGTAGGCGATGCGCCGTGAGGGCACGCCTTTGGCCTCGGCCATGAGGATGTAGGGCTGTCCCAGGGTGGACAGCATCGACGCCCGGGCGAGGAGGAACGTCCCACCGAGGGTGGCGAGCGTGATGGTGGCCACCGGCAGGACGAGGCGCCGGGCCACGTCGACGAGCCACACGATCCGCCCCTCGTCCATCGACAGCGGCACCGCTCCGAACGACGGAAGCCACCCCAGCTGGACGGCGAAGACGGAGATGAGGAGCATGCCGATCCAGAACCCGGGCATGGCGTCGAGCGCCAGCACCCCCGAGACGAGGCCGACGTCGCGCCTCCCGCCCCGCCGCCAGGCCGCGGCCACGCCGGCCAGGGTGCCTATCAGGGCGCTGGTCAGGCCGGCGATCCCCACGAGGGCGAGGGTCCACGGGAGCCGCTCGAGGAGCACCTCGGTGACGGGACGGCTGTGACGCACGGAGACGCCGAGATCGCCGGTGGCGAGGCTTGCCCAGTAGCGCCCGTACTGCTCGAGGAGCGATCCGTCGACCCCGTAGTCGGCCCGCAGCTGGCGGCGCGACTCCTCGGGCAGGGCCGCCGACGCCTCCCCGGAGAAGAGGTAGTCGACGGGATCACCCGGAGCCATGTGGGGCAGCAGGAAGTTGAGCGTCGAGGCCGCCCACAGGACGAGCAGGTACTGGGCCGCCCGGGGCAGCGCCCTTCGCATCAGGAGCTGCGCAGCAGGGCCCGGCGGCGGGGCCCTCGGCCCCCAGCCCCACAGCGACGAGCCGCCAGGCGAGGAGCCATCACCGCTGGCTCAGAACTCCTTGCTGATGGCGTTGACCCTCCGGCCCGCCTCCTTGGGCAGGAACGACCACTTGTGCACGATCCCGTAGCTGGGCGATTCGACCCAGCCGTCGAAGGCGGCGGGCCGGAACGCCCAGTGCTCGTCGGGGTAGACGAGGGGGATCGAGGTGGGCTGGCGGTTGAACAGCTCCTGCATCCGGAACAGCACCGGCGTGCGGGTCTCGATGGTGGTGGTGGCCCTCCACTCCTCGAAGAGGGCGTCCCACTCGGGGTAGGCGATCTCGGGGGCGTCCCACAGGTACCCCGAGCGGTGGCTCATGATGAACTGGGTCGGGTCGGCCACGCCATGGGCCCCGATGGTGCTCACCGCCATGTCGAAGTCCCGGGACTTGAACAGGTCGGCGACCGCCCCGGCGTCGAGGGTCACCACGTCGAGCCCGACCCCGACGGCTTCGAGGTGCTCGGCCACGAGCTGGGCGGCCCGCACGTGGGTGGGCTCCGCCCCGTTGACCTTGACGGTGAAGGCCAGAGGTCTTCCGTCGCTCGCCTCCCGCACGCCGTCCCCGTCGCCGTCGTCGTAGCCCAGCCCGTCGAGCACCGAGATGGCCTCCTCCCGGTCGAAGGGCGTGGAGAGGTCGGGCTTGGTCCAGGGGGAGTCGGGGTGGGGGTAGCCCTGGGTGGCGGGACGGCCCTGGCCGAGGAGGACGCTGTCGAGCAGCTCCCGTCGGTCTACGGCGAGCGAGAGGGCGTGGCGGAGCTCGGGCACGTCGAACGGCGCCCGCTGGTAGTTGAGGCGCAGCTCGAGGAACTGCAGGGGCGAGGTCTTGACCACCTCGATGTCGTCGCGTCGGGAGAAGTCCTCCAGCAGCTCGGGGGCCACCCGTCGGGCGGCGGCGTCGATCTCGCCGGTGCGCAGGGCGGTGAAGGTGGCGGACGGGTCCTCGATGATCGGCATGACGAGCTCGGCGACCTGGGGGCGGCCACCGAAGTAGTCCTCGTTGGCCTCGAAGCGGTAGCCGCCCGTGGCGCTGTAGCTCACCAGCCGGTAGGGGCCGGTGCCCACGGGGAGGTCGGTGCGCTTGGTCTGCTCGGTCACGTCCTTCCAGACGTGCTCGGGGAGGATCGGGATGAATGCGAGCGTGACCCGGCCGAGATCGGGACAGGGGAAGCCGCAGCTCAGGCGGACGGCGTGCTCACCCAGCACCTCGACCTGGCTGATGGTGGGCACCTCGCTCACATGATGGGTGAACGTTCCCGACGGCGCCACCTTGAAGTACTCCATGGTGAAGCGGACGTCGTCGGCCGTGAACGGCTCGCCGTCGTGCCAGACGACGTCGTCGCGCAGCGTCAGCTCCCAGGTGGACGGGTCGACCGCCTCGATCGACTCGGCCAGCCACGGCTGAGGCTCCTCGACGTAGGGAGAGGGGGCCAACAGCTGGTCGTAGACCAGCTCGTTGAGCGCCGAGTCGTTGCTCACGAAGATGTTGAGCGGGCCGACATCGAGGGGGACGCCGACGGTCAGCCTCGTCGGTCGGGTGGGGCCGGCCGCCGGCTCCGCCTCCCCGGCCGGCTTGCTCGGCGACGCACACGCACCCGCCACCACCGCAGCCGCCGCCACCACGCCCAGGGCCCTCCTCATCGGTTCCTCCTCGTGGGACCGGTGCCCACGGGCAGGGCGGTCACGGTGGTGGGCTCGGTGACACCGGTTGCCATGGCGGGCGAATAATAGGTGACCCTTCCTTCTCAGATCAAGGCTCCCTACGAGTAATAGCGCACCCGACCGACGACTGATCGGTGTTAAGGTTACCTACTGGATGAGGAGAAGAGAGTCGTCTCTCAGGCCGGGGAGCCCGGATCGGGCGCTGGTGGGCCACCCTGTTGCCCGGGCCGGCGCCGAGGCGCTGCCGCTGTGCGGTACCGTGCGGGGCCTTCGGGCGGGCGGGGGCACCAGCACCGTGGTCCTGGGCCTCCTCGGGGGGGGGACGGCGGAGGTGGCCGTCGAGGCGGTCCCCGACCGGGCGCGCGCCCGTTTGGCCCTGGCCGCCGTCGACCGCCCCGCCTGGGTGCGGGTCGACCTCGACGGGCGCCAGGCCCGCTGCCGCCTGCACGGGACCCGCCACCGCCGGCCGGGCACCTGGGTCGTCCCCCTCGACGTGGCGCTGGCGCTGGCCGCCGGTGGGATCCCCACCGTGGTGTCCCGGAGGCCCGGGGAGGGGTAGGGGTGTTCGTCTGCCAGTGCCGGGCCGTCACCGACGCCGCCGTGAGGAGGGCCATCGCAGCCGGTGCGCACGACCCCGACGAGGTGTCCCGGAGATGCGGTGCGGGGTCGGGCTGTGGGGGCTGCCGGCCCTACGTCGTCGCCCTGATCGCCCAGTGGCGGGACCAGCTCGGCCACGAGCAGGTGATCAGGCGGGTGGTCCTCGGCGTGGAGGAGAGCGCCGCCTGACCCGAGCGGCTACGCTGCGGCGCCATGAAGGGCGACACCGGGATCGTCGATCTCCTGAACGAGGTGCTCACCGCCGAGCTGACCGCGGTGAACCAGTACTTCGCCCACGCCAAGATGTGCCAGAACTGGGGCTACCAGCGCCTGGCCGAGGCCGGCCGCAAGGAGTCGGTCGAGGAGATGCGCCACGCTGAGCGGCTCATCGAGCGCATCCTCTACCTCGAGGGCATGCCCAACCTCCAGCGCCTGGGGACGGTGCGGTTGGGCGAGACCGCCCCCGAGCAGCTCCGCTCGGACCTGGAGGTGGAGCTGCTCGCCATCGAGCGCCTCAACCGGGGCGTGGCCGTCTGCCGGGAGGCGGGCGACAACGGGACCAGGGAGCTGCTGGAGGCTGTCCTCGCCGACGAGGAGGAGCACGCCGACTGGCTCGAGACCCAGCTCTCGGCCATCGAGGCGGTGGGCGAGGCCAACTACCTGGCCCAACAGCTCCACGCCTGAGCAGGAGCCGGGCCCGCCGCCGGGCCGGGACCGGCTCGAAGGGGTGGCCATGGCCCGATACCTGGTGGTCTGCGACCGGACGCTGGAGAGCCAGAGGCTGGTGGCCAGGATGCTGGAGCTCGCGGCCCCGGAGCCCTGCACCTTCCATGTCCTGGTCCCCGCCTCGCACCCGGGAGGGACCTGGACCTGGACCGAGGGCAGCGACCAGGCCCGGGCCCAGACCCGCCTCGACTCGGCCCTCGGGCGGCTCCGGGCGAGGGGCCTCGACGTCTCCGGTGAGGTCGGTGACCCGAGCGCGGTGCAGGCCATCAGGGACGTCCTGCTGCGCCGGCCCGACGCCTTCGACGAGATCCTCCTGTGCACCCCGCCGCCCGGGCTGACCCGCCGGGTGGGCCAGGACCTGCCCCACCGGGTCCGGCGCCTGTTCCCGCTGCCCGTGAGCCACCTCGTCGCCGCCCCGACCAGGGCCTATCGGGGCCTCGAGATCCCCGAGGCGGGCGTCTACCAGATCGACCGGGCCCACTCGAGCGTGGAGTTCGTGGCCCGCTTCCTGACCATAAGCAAGGTCCGGGGACGCTTCACCGAATTCTCCGGCGGGCTGCACGTCGCCGAGGTGCCGGAGGAGTCGTCGGTGGCCATCACCATCGACGCCGCCAGCCTGAGCACAGACAACGACAGCCGTGACGCCCACCTGCGGAGCCCCGACTTCCTCGACGTGGACCTCTACCCGACGCTGACCTTCCACAGCACGACGGTGGAGCTGGTCACCGAGGAGAGCTGGACGGTGACGGGCGAGCTCACCCTCCACGGCGTCACCCGCCCGGTGACCCTCGACGCGGAGTTCGCCGGTCTGGTGGCCACGGCCTCGGGCGAGCAGCGGGCCGGGTTCTCGGCCTCGACCGAGATCGACCGGGAGGAGTGGGGCGTGGCCTGGAACCAGGTGCTGGAGACCGGTGGTGTGCTGGTGGGCAAGAAGGTGAGGGTCGAGCTGGACGTGCAGGCGGTGCGCAGCCAGTAGAGCAGCCAGTAGAGAGGTCAGGTCATGGGGCCGGTCCCGACCTCGGGGTGGGCCCGCACGAAGTCGACGAGGGCGTCGACGTAGGAGGGGAACGGCGGCGGGGCGATGCCGCTGCCCGCCAGGTCGGCCCGGGCGTTGGTGGTGTCGTAGCGGGTGCGGTGCACGAAGTAGTCGATGGCGGCGGGCGGGATCCGAAGCAGCCGCTCCACCCCGGGGACGCGCGCCAGCGCCCCCTTGGCCGCCCAGAGCGGCAGCGGCACCTTGATCAGCCGTCGGGCGGTGGCCCGGGCCAGCTCGTCGAGGAGCCGGTCCCCGGGGAGGGGGTCGGGGTCGGCCAGCTGGTACACCTTGCCCGCCGAGCGCTCCAGCCCGCTCAGGTGGGCGATGGCCGCCACCACGAAGTCCCGGGGGACCACGTTGAGGCAGGTCCGTGCCGGGTCCCCCACCACCGGCAGGACCGCCACCCTGGGCTGGCGCAGCAGCAGGCGGACCACCAGGTACAGGCCGTCGTACTTCTGGGTGGCCCCGGTGCGGCTGTCGCCCACCATCAGCGCCGGCCGGTAGACGGTGGCCGGCAGGCCGTCGTCCATGCGCTCCCGCACGGCCGCCTCGGCCCGGAACTTGGACTCCTCGTAGGCGTTGTTGAACGACTGGCCCACGTCGAGGTCGTCCTCGGCCAGCATGCCGGGGTGGCGGCCGCCCACGTAGCAGGTGCTGATGTAGTGCACCCGGGCCAGCTCCGGGCACCGCTCGGCCAGGTCCAGCACGTGACGGGTGCCGTCCAGGTTGACCGGCAGGCACACCGCCTCGGGGGCGGTGATGTCGAAGACGGCGGCCAGGTGCCAGATCTCGCCGGTCCGGCCCGCCACCTCGGCGGGGTCCTCGAGGCCGAGGTGGGGGCGGGTGATGTCGCCCTCGACCAGGCGGACCCGCCCGTCGAGGGCGGGATCGGTGGCCACCAGCTCCTCCACCCTCCGGGCGGCCAGGGCCGCCCAGCGGGGCTGGACCAGGCAGGTGGCGGTGGTCTCGGGCGAGGCGGCCAGCACCCGGGGCAGGAGGGCGCTGCCCAGGAAGCCGGGGAACCCGGTGAGCAGGGCGGTGGCCACCGGTGCGCCTCCTGACGCCTACCGGGCGCCCGGGAGCCGGCGCAGGAGCCGCAGGGCCCCGGCCATGAGCCGGGTGTAGGTGGCGGGGTCCAGGCCGGGTGGTGCGGCCAGGGGCAGGAGCCGCTGCACCGAGACGGTCTGGGCGGCGGTGAAGCGCAGCAGGCCGGCGGCGCCGTGACGCCGGCCGGTCCCCGAGTCCTTGACCCCGCCGACGGGGGCGTCGCTCGACCCCCAGGTGGCGGCGTAGGCCTCGTTGACGTTCACCGCCCCGACCTGGAGGTCGGCGGCCAGGGCCCTGCCCCGCCTGGTGTCCCGGGTCCAGACGCTGAGGCTGAGCCCGTAGCGGCTGGCGTTGGCCCGCGCCACCACCTCGTCGATCGAGTCGAAGGGCCACACCGACGCTACCGGGCCGAAGGTCTCCTCGTCAGCCACGACCATGTCGTCGGTTACGCCGGCCAGCAGGGTGGGCTCGAAGAACCACGGTCCCAGGTCGGGGCGGGGGCGGCCGCCCACCAGGACGGTGGCGCCGGCGGCAGTGGCGTCCTCGACGTGGCGGGTCACCCTGGCCAGCTGGGCGGCCGAGGCCAGCGGGCCCACGTCGAACCCGTGGTGGAGGCCGGCCCCGAGGGCCAGGCCCCTGGTCCGGGCCACGAGGCGGTCGACGAAGCGGTCGGCCACGCTGCGGTGGACGAAGAGGCGCTCGGTGGAGATGCAGAGCTGGCCGGCGTTGGCGAAGCACCCCCGGACCGCCCCTGCCACCGCCCGGTCGAGGTCGGCGTCGGCCAGCACGATCATGGCGTTCTTGCCCCCCAGCTCCAGCGACGTGCCGACGAGGCGGGGAGCGGCGCGGGCGGCGACCGCCCGCCCGGTGGCGGCGCTGCCGGTGAAGGCGACGTGGTCGACGTGGTCGACGACCGCCGGTCCCACCACCGCACCCTCGCCGGTCACCACCTGGAGCACGTCGTCGGGGAGGCCGGCCTGGCCGAGGAGCTCGGCCCCCCACAGGCAGGAGAACGGCGCCCGGGCGTCGGGCTTGGCGATCACGGCGTTGCCGGCCAGCAGGGCGGGGACGGCGTCGGAGACGGCGAGGGTGAGGGGGTAGTTCCAGGGGCAGATGACGCCCACCACCCCCAGCGGCCGGCGGTGCTCCCAGGTGGCGGTGAGGGCGGGCAGGGCGCCCCGGCGCCGTCTGGGCCGCAGGTGGGTGCCGGCGGTGCGGGCGTGGTACCGGGCCGTGTTGGCGGCGTCCAGCAGCTCCTCCACGGCGTCGAGGCGGGTCTTGCCGGTCTCGAGCTGCACCAGGTCGAGCGCCTCATCCCTGCGGTCGAGGAGCAGGTCGTGGAAGCGGAGGACGACGTCGGCCCGCTCGGTGACGGGCAGGGCCCCCCAGCCGGGCCGCGCCCTGCGAGCTCGCCCGGTCGCCTCGGCGACGTCGTCGGCGGTGCCCCTCGGGACCTGGCCCAGGGGGCCGCCGGTGAAGGGGCAGTCCACCGTGAGGGCGTCACGCTCGGCGGCGACCGTGACCCGCCGGGCCAGGCGCTCCAGGCTCGCGGCGTCGAAGCGCTCCACGGTGGCCGGGCCGTCGTGGGTCGTCGCCATCGCCCCACCGTACGCCCCCGCCGCGCGGTGGCGGAGGAGCCGAGTGCAGGGCCGCCTCCACCTCGGCCCGGGCGTAGCGGACGACCTCGTCGGCGGGCATGGCCCTCCCCCGGGCGGTGGCGGCCGCCAGCGCCGCCGGTCCCAGCCTGGCCCCGAGGGTCGACACCACCTGCTCCAGCCGGCGCCCCTGAGCCCCGAACACCGGTGCCGCGCTGACCGCCGCCGCCGCCCCGTACAGGACTCAGGCGGGCTCGTCCCGGCCGAGGCGGCCCAGCAGCTCCACCAGCTTGCGCGCCGTGGTCCACTGGTGGAGCCAGTTGCCGGCCCGTGCCACTGGTCCACGACCTCGGCGAAGCTCTCCAGGGTGGCACGGGGGTCCCCGTGCCACCCTGGAGGGAGGCGACCGAGACCAGGGCCGCGCCGACCGGGAAGCGGTTCTGCACCGACTGGGCCAGGGCGACGCTCTCCTCCAGGATGACCGGCGGCGGTTGCAGACCCGTTGCAGCCCGGTCGAGGGCGGGTCGAGACCAGGTTGAGCCGCCCGAGGCCACCGCCGCCCCGTCGCCCCCGCCCCTCTCCGGTCACCTGGCG
>JBOGHU010000007.1:0-11350 GCA_050742255.1 Acidimicrobiales bacterium | reverse complement strand
GTCGGGCTGCTGGCCGGCCAGCAGCCCTCGCCACTCCGACGGCGACCACGAGGTGGGCATGCCACCAGGGTGGCGCGTGACCGGTCCGGTCGCCAGCGCGCTCGCCTGGCTCTCGCCGCTCACCCCTCGCGGGCGGGGCCGGCCGTGTCGACACGGAGGCGGACCAGCACCCGGCGGTCCCTCTCCATGGCGGCCCGGTAGTCGTCCCAGTCGGGGTGCTCGCCCGAGACCTGGCGGTAGTACTCGACCAGCCCGTCCATGGCCTCGGGCAGGTGCACCACCTCCACCGTCCCGTCCACCTGGACCCAACGGCCGAAGAACCCGTCGCTGAGGACGCACAGGGAGGCACGGGGGTCCCGGCCCAGGTTCCTGGCCTTCATGGCCGTCTCACGGGTGCTGATCACCACCGAACCGTCGGTGCCCACCGCCGCCAGCACCGGGGAGAGCTGGGGCCGACCGTCGGCGCGGGCGGTGGCCAGCACGGCGCGGTGGTGGTCCCGGATGAACGACAGCGCCTCGGCGGGGCCCACGTCCGCCACCTAGGCGGCGGCGATGCTCTCGGCGTCGAGCTTCAGCTCGTCCACCGCCCGCTTGACTATCCGCCGGGCCGCCTCGGCGGTCACCCCGAGCACCTCGCCCACCTCCCGGAAGCTGTGCTTCTGCCCGTCGAGCAGGCCGAAGCGGTGCTCGACGGCCAGCCGGGCACGCGGCTCCAGCCCCCCGAGCAGGCCGGCCACGACCTGCTCCTGCATGTGCTCGACAACCACCTGCTCGGGCCCGGGCACCGAGTCGGGGAGGAGGTCGACCAGCTCCTGCTCGCCGTCCTCGCCCACGGTGCGGTCCAGGCTGGTGGGGGTGGCCAGGCGGTGGAGGTTGGCCAGCTCGTCGTCGAGGTCGTCGCCCTCACCCGAGACCGCCCGCAGGGCCGCCCGCAGCTGGGCGGAGCGCTCGCTCGGCAGGCGGACCAGGTTGGCCTTCTGGTCGAGGGCCCGACCGATGGCCTGGCGGATCCAGAAGGTGGCGTAGGTGGAGAACTTGAAGCCCTTGCGCCAGTCGAACTTCTCGACGGCGTGCTCGAGGCCCAGGTTGCCCTCCTGGATGAGGTCGAGCAGGTCCATTCCCGGGGGCAGCGGGTAGCGCCGGGCAATGCTCACGACCAGGCGGAGGTTGGCCCGGATGAAGTAGTCGCGGGCCCGTGCCGCCTCCCGCACCCTCCGCTTCAGCTCGGCACCCCGTTCGCCTGCGGCCAGGCGCGTCCGACTGTCTCGGCCCGCCTCGATCTTCTGCGAGAGCTCCCGCTCCTGCGCAGCGTCGAGCAACGGGACGAGCCCGATCTCGTGGAGGTACTGTCCGACCGAATCTCTCATCGTACCTGCTTCAACCAAAGTCACGTCGCTGTCATTCCGAGCTGGCGCCCCGGCCACCGCCTGTGGCGTCCTGGCTTACGCCGGGCGCCGTCCCCATGGACAACGCCGCGGTGGCCGCTATCGTTCCCAGGCCGACCATTCCTACCCGAACGGCGCCGAGGTGACTCGGGAATATTCGGCGGTGTAGGCATGGCGGGATGACCGGCGATGCCATCCTCCTGCCCACCGAGGCGGTCACCACCCTCGAGGAGTACCTGGCCCGGCGGGACGGGGGCCGGGCCCTGGCCAGGGCGGCGGAGCTGGGACCTGGCGGCACGGTGAAGGAGGTCACCCTCTCGGGGCTGCGGGGCCGGGGAGGCGGTGGGTTCCCCACCGGCCGCAAGTGGTCGGGGTTGCGCAGCGACCAGGCGGGGAGCGGGGACCGGTTCGTGGTGGCCAACGGTGCCGAGGGCGAGCCGGGGACCTTCAAGGACCGGGCCATCCTGCGGCGGGACCCCTACCAGGTCATAGAGGGCGTGGCCGTGGCCGCGGCCACCGTGGAGGCCACCGCCGCCTTCGTGTGCGTGAAGGAGAAGTTCACGGCCGAGGTGGAGGCCCTCTCCCGGGCCTTGGAGGAGATGGCCGCCGTCGGCCTGGTCGGGGAGGTGCCCATCCACCTGGTCACCGGGCCTGACCACTACCTGTACGGCGAGGAGAAGGGCCTGCTCCAGGCCATCGAGGGCGACGCCCCGCTGCCGCGCCTGTTCCCGCCGTACATCCACGGCCTGTTCGCCACCGCCCCCCAGATGGGCTGGTCGGCCCGGCCCGGCACCGGCGGGGAGCCGGCGTCCTCCAACCCCACGCTCGTGAACAACGTGGAGACCCTGGCCATGGTGAGCCACATCCTGGCGCGGGGCCCCGAGTGGCACCGGTCCCTCGGCACGGCGCGGTCGGCCGGCGTGGTCGTGGCCACCGTCGTCGGCGACGTCCGCCGGGCCGGCGTGGGCGAGGTCGAGCTGGGTACCCCCCTCGGCGAGGTGGTCCAGCGGATCGGGGGCGGAGTGGCGCCGGGGCGGCGGGTGAAGGCGGTCTTCTCGGGGGTGGCCAACGGCGTCCTGCGGGGCGACCAGCTGGACGCCCCGGTCAGCTACGAGGGGCTGGCGGCGGCGGGCGGGGGCTTGGGCTCGGCCGGGTTCATCGTCTACGACGACACCGCCGACATGGTCTGCGTGGCCCGGCGGTTCTCCCGCTTCCTCTACGTGGAGTCCTGCGGGCAGTGCCCGGCGTGCAAGTTCGGCACGGGGGAGATCACCGCCCACCTCGAGCGCGTCGAGTCGGGGCAGGCCAGCGATCGGGACGTGGAGATCATCGGCCGCCGGCTCGAGACCGTCACCGACGCCAACCGCTGCTACCTCCCGGTGGAGGAGCAGCTGGTGATCGGCAGCATCCTGCGCAACTTCCCCGAGGACGTGGCCGCCCTCCTGGAGGGCCGGCTCCCGCTCCCCCGGCCCTACCCCATGCCCCTCATCGCCGACATCGCCGACGACGGCACCGTGGTCTACGACCTGCGCCAGGAGCGCAAGCAGCCAGACTGGACCTATGCCGAGGAGCCTTGACGGCATGGGAAGGAGTGACCCATGAAGACCTACGACGAGCACACCGCCCTGACCGTGGTCGACGTCCAGAACGACTTCGCCGACCCCGCCGGCAGCCTCTACGTGACCGGCGGTGAGGCGGTCGTCCCGGTGGTGAACGCTGAGATCGGCGCCGCCCGCCAGGCCGGCGCCCTGGTCGTCTACACCCAGGACTGGCACCCGGCCCAGACCCCGCACTTCGCGTCGTCGGGCGGCGTGTGGCCCGATCACTGCGTCCAGGGGACCTGGGGAGCCGAGCTCCACCCCGACCTGGCCGTGGAGGGCCCCGTCGTCCGCAAGGGCAGCGGAGGCGAGGACGGGTACTCGGGGTTCAGCGTGCGGGACCCCCGGAGCGGCGCCACCGACGACACCGAGCTGGAGCGGTTGCTGCGGGAGCGGGGGATCGAGCGGGTGGTGGTGGCCGGTCTGGCCACCGACTACTGCGTCAAGGAGACCGCCCTCGACGCCGCGCGGCGGGGCTTCGCCACCACGGTGCTGCGTCCGGGGATCCGCGCCGTCGATCTCGAGCCCGGCGACGGTGAGGCCGCCCTGGCCGAGCTGGCCGACGCCGGCGTGACCGTGGCCTGAGCGTCGCCGTGGACCTCGGCGGTGGCCTGTTCACCGACTTCTACGAGCTGACCATGGCCGCGAGCTACCACGCCGAGGGCCTCGACCAGCCCGCCACCTTCGACCTGTTCGTGCGCTCGCTCCCCCCGTCCCGCCGCTTCCTCGTGGCCTGCGGCCTCGAGGCGGCGCTGGCGCACCTGGAGCGCCTGCGCTTCGACGACGGCGCCCTGGCCTACCTGGCGTCGCTCGAGCGCTTCGACGACGACTTCCTCGACCGGCTCCGGGAGCTGCGCTTCACCGGGGACGTGTGGGCGGTGCCCGAGGGCGTGGCGGTGTTCGACCGGGAGCCCCTGCTGCGGGTGACCGGTCCCCTGGTGGAGGCCCAGCTGGTCGAGACCGCCCTCATCAACCTGGTGGCCCACCAGACCGGCATCGCATCCAAGGCGGCCCGGGTGGCCCTGGCCTGCGGGGACCACGGCTTCGTGGACTTCTCCGCCCGGCGGGACCACGGCCCCGACGCCGCCCAGCTCGGGGCCCGGGCCGCGTTCGTGGGGGGGGCCAGCGGGACGTCGCTGGTAACGGCGGGCCAGGCCTTCGGGCTGCCGGTGAGCGGCACCATGGCCCACTCCTTCGTCATGCGCTTCGGCTCCGAGGCGGAGGCGTTCCGGGCCTTCGTCCGGTCCTTCCCCGACAACGCCACCCTCCTCATCGACACCTTCGACACCGAGGACGGGGCTCGGGCGGTGGTGGAGGTGGCGGGGGAGCTGGCCGAGGAGGGCATCTCGGTGCAGGCGGTCCGCCTGGACTCCGGTGAGCTCGCCACCCTGTCGCGGTCGGTGCGGGCCATCCTCGACCAGGGGGGGCTCGGTGAGGTGCGGATCCTGGCCTCGGGCGATCTCGACGAGCACCGCATCGCCGCCCTGGTCGGCGGCGGCGCGCCCATCGACGCCTTCGGGGTCGGCACCCAGATGGGGACCAGCGCCGACGCCCCGGCGCTGGGGGCGGTGTACAAGCTGGTGGAGGACGCCGACGGGCCCAAGGCCAAGCGCTCCGAGGGCAAGGCGACCCTGCCCGGCCGCAAGCAGGTCTGGCGGGTGCGCGACGGTGACGGGAGGTTGGACCACGACGTGCTGGCGCTGGAGGACGAGGAGGTGGCCGGCGGCACCCCGGTGCTGGTGCCGGTCATGGCCGGCGGCAGTCGCCTGGGGCCGGCCCCGCCGCTGACCGAGCTCCGTGACCGGGGTCGGGAGACCCTGGCCTCCCTGCCGGGGGAGCTGCGCCGTCTCGACCCCCGCGTCGGCGACGACGACTACCCCGTCGAGGTGGCGCCGGGGCTGGCCGCCCTGGCCGAGCAGGTCTGGGGCGGGCGGGGCTGAGCGAGCTCCGGGTGCCACGGCGGGTGGGCGTCTTCGGGGGGACCTTCGACCCCATCCACGTCGGGCACCTGGTCACCGCGGTCAACGTCCGCCACTCCCTCGAGCTGGACACCGTCCTGCTGGTGGTGGCCAGCGACCCCTGGCAGAAGGAGGGGGCGGGGGTGACCCCCGCCCGTGACCGACTGGCCATGGTGGCGGCGGCGGTGGAGGAGGTGCCCGGCCTGGAGAGCAGCTCGGTGGAGATCGAGCGGGGCGGGGTCTCCTACACCGCCGACACGTTGGCCCACCTGCGGTCGGTCGAGCCCGGGGTGGGGCTGTACCTGATCCTCGGCAGCGACGCCGCCGCCGGCCTGCCTAGCTGGGAGCGGGTGGAGGAGGTGAGGCTCCTGGCCACCCTGGTGGTGGTCACCCGACCCGGGTCGGAGGCCCTGGCGCCCCCCGAGGGGTGGTCCTACCGCCAGGTGGAGGTCCCCCGCCTGGAGGTGTCCAGCACCGACCTGAGGTCCCGCTTCGTCGACGGCCGTCCCCTCGACTGGCTGGTCACCGCCCCAGCGGTCCGGGTGATCCGCCAGCGCAATCTGTACGCTGACCGTGGATGAGCCTGAGCTCCGCCATCGGTCGTCGAAGAGGCCCGAGCCCCTGAGCGGCACCGTCGACCGATCCAGCCGGGAGCGGGCGGTGGTTGCGGCGCGGACGGCGGCGGCCAAGGGCGGCGCCGACACCGTGGTCCTCGAGGTGGCCGAGGTGCTCGGCATCGTCGACTGGTTCGTGGTCACGAGCGGCACCAACCCCCGCCAGGTGCGGGCCATCGCCGAGGAGGTGGAGCTGGCCCTCAAGCGGCGGGGCAGCGGACCGCCCCGGGTCGAAGGTCGTGGTCACGACCGCTGGGTCCTCCTCGACGCCGGCGACGTGGTGGTCCACGTCTTCCTGGAGGAGGTGCGGGCGTACTACGAGCTGGAGCGGCTCTGGGGTGACGTGCCCCGACTGGACTGGGACTCGGCGGCCTCCGCCGACGTGGGCTCGGGGTCGGGGCGGGCCGCTGCCGACTGAGACCAGCCGGGGGCTGGCGGCGGCGAGGGGCACCACGACGCTGGTAACCTGGCCCGTCCCGGGGGCTGTAGCTCAGTTGGTAGAGCGCCACGATGGCATCGTGGAAGTCAGGGGTTCGAGTCCCCTCAGCTCCACGTCTTGACTTTTCATACGAACCGCTGTCAGAGGCGCCCGATCCACCCCTGGGTCGGGCGTATCTCCTCGTAGGGGCACCTTGAAGTAGGGAAAGGCATCCCAGTCCTGGCTTATGCGAACGCTGTCCACGAGGGCGTCGAGGACCTGCCGCACAACCTCGGGGTGGCCGCCTTCGACGGCGGCCCGGACGCTGGCACCGATGTCTTCGAGCTCCTCACGCTCGGGCGGTTCCTGGTGCATGGCGTGGACCCGGGCCGTGAGTCGATCTCGATGGTCAACGAGCTCGGTCCTGCGCGCCGAAAGCTGCTCAACGCGAGGGCCACACACCGTCTCCGACATCTGGCCGGCCTCGAAGGCGGTTGTTGTAGCCCGGCCAGCCGTGCCATGAGGTCAAGCTCGGCCGGCCATACGTAGCGGTGCGGACTGGAGAGCGTCTTGAGGCCACCGTCGACGAGCCACCAGTGCCGGGAGATCTCGATCTGGTTGGCGAAATCGTACTCGCCCACGCCGATGTTGGTGGGGGTCGCCGTGAAGACGTAGGTGTTCTCACCGGGCGGGATGCGACGCAGCTCGGGGATGTAGTTCTCGATGACGAACGTGCCGCCAGGCTGGAGGTGCCGGGCGGCATTGCGGAAGCACGCAACCTGTTCGTCCTGGCTCGTCAGGTTCGTGATCGTGTTGCGCAGGAGATACACGACGCGGAACGTCCCCTCCACGGTGGCCGTCGCAAAGTCGCCAAGGGTGACGCCGATGCTCTCCGCACCCGCCTGCGCTTGAAGCTGGGTGGATCATCGCGGCGGAAAGCTCTATGCCGTGGACCCGGACGCCTCGGCGGCTGAGCGGCAAGGCGATCCGTCCGGTCCCGATGCCGAACTCAAGGGCGGCGCCAGTGTCAGGAAGCGAGATCGGCCAGGAAGTCCAGCGTTGGTTCCACGAAGGCTGGATCGAAGAGCTCCGGCCACAACGTCTCGTAATGCTGGGCGATCCACTCGTCGAAATGGGTCTCTGCCACCGGGTAAAGCATGACAACCGACCGCGGCCTACCGCGAGCGAGTTACGCGAATTGGCGGTTCCGCTCCCGAGTCATTGTGACGGTCCACCGCCCCCGAATGTCGCTGAGCCGCGCCCCCGAATCCCGAGCCTCGGGTGTCACAGTTCGCCGGAAGCGGTGTAGGAAGGCCGAGAAGATGGCGAATAGGTCGCCTACTTGGCGAACGTGTGGCGAATGGGTCGCCGACATGGCGAACGGCGCCGGCCACTCGCCATGCGCCGCGCGCCGCGACATGTCACCAGACGGCCACTTGCAACGCCCGCTACCAGCCACTCCGCGACTCGGTGACTGGCCACGCCGACGAGCACGTCACCGGCTCCGGTCCCGAGCCACCGACCATGACACGTCCCGACCATGAGCGAAGAAAGCGCCAACTTCGATGCCCCCACACCAAAGCCAGCTCACGGCGACCGACACGGGTCAGTCGACATTTCCCCAGGACAGCGTCGCCAACACGGCGGCCCGTTCGCCAAGTTCCCGGAATCCCTACAAGCGGGGCAACCTCTTTCGCATTCGAGCAGCGCGCCTGGGCGCCGTGACCGAGACGCCGTTCGGCAAGGGTGGCGGCGCGGCCAGTTCTTGGTGGCCGAGTAGAGCCCTCGGCTCCCGTGATCCTCAATACCGGCCGGCATCGGCGTTGACGGGCACCTCTGCTCCGGATCCCTTGGCGCCGCGGAGCGAGTCACTACAGTGCGCCGCATCGCGAGTCCTTCGCCTCCTGCCCCGAGCACGACTGTCACGGTCACCGCCCGTGAGCGGCTCGCCACCTGCCTGGGCGAGCTGACCGTCCCCGGTGCGTTCAGCGCCCCGCGGACGGCACCAACAGACGCCCTGCACCTTGAGGTGCGAGGCCTCGGGCGGCTTCGCTTCCCCGTGTCTGAGACGCAGGCCAAGAGGCTCTGCCGACTCGGCCGCCCCGCGCGGTATGGGCGGGGGGAGCAGACGGTGCTCGACCCCCAGGTGCGCGACACCTCGGAGATGCCCAAGAGCCGGGTGAAGATCGACAAGCGGCAATGGAACCGGACGCTGCTGCCCGTGCTCGATCGGCTCCGGGGCGACCTCGGCCTGCCCGCCGGCTGTGCGCTGAAGGCAGAGCTGCACTCTATGCTGGTGTACGGACCCGGGCAGTTCTTCGTTCCCCACCAGGACTCCGAGAGGGCTGACGAGATGGTGGGGTCGCTGGTGGTGACGCTGCCGACGTCGTTCACGGGTGGCGCGCTCGTCGTCGAGCACCGGGGCGAGAAGGCAAGGTACCGGTCGTCGAAGAAGTCGCTCTCCTTTGTCGCCTTCTACGCCGATTGCCGCCACGAGATCCAGCCGGTCAAGTCGGGCTGCCGGATCGTGCTCACGTACAACCTGGTCCTTCGCGGCGAGACGGCGACGGCCGCGATGGCTGAGGCATCACCGGCGACCGTCAACGCACTGGCCCGCTGCCTCGACGAGCACTTCACGACGCCGATTCCGCCTCCCCGATACGGCGCCGACACCGCCACCGATACCGATCCTCCCAACCGGCTCGTCTACCTGCTCGACCACGAGTACACGGCGCGCGGCCTGAGCTGGTCGCGTCTCAAGGGCAGCGATGCGCGGCGGGCGGCGGCGCTCCGAGCGGCGGCCGTGTCCGCCGATTGCGAGGTCGTGTTGGCGCTCGCGGATGTCCACGAGACCTGGAGCGCCTACGAGCCCGGGTGGGACGACCGCTGGTACGCGAGGCGGAGACGATGGGATGACTGGGACGACGACGATGACGACGATGGGTGGCCGGATCCCAGCGACCCCGATGACTACGACCTCGAAGAGCTGATCGAGGCGACCGTCACGCTCGATGCCTGGATCGACCCAGAAGGCAGGCAGGCCGAGCCGATCGTTGCGTGGGTCGACGACGTCGAGCTGTGCGCGACCACCCCGTCGGTGGAGCTGTCGCCCTACGCCTCGGAGTACGAGGGCTACATGGGCAACTACGGCAACACCATGGACCGCTGGTACCGCCGCTGCGCCCTGGTGGTGTGGCCACGCCAACGGGCGTTCGCGGTGCGGGCCGAGGCCTCTCCCTCCTGGGCACTCGATGCACTCGCGGCGGGGGTGCGAGCCGGAGACCTGTCGGCGGTCCAGGAGATGGCGGCCACGCTGGCGCCGTTCTGGGACGTCGCCGCTCGTCTCGAGCAGCGGCGAGGCTTCGTCACCAAGGCGTTGCGCGTGGCCAAAGTGCTCGATGACCCAGCGCTGGCGGCCATGCTCGTCGGTCCCTTCCCAGTGACCAGGCTGACGCGCAGCCAGGCGACAGCGTTGGTGGCACTGGCCGACTGCTATGGCGACTCGTGGACAGCCGACCGCGTGGCCCGTTGGTCACGAACTGACAGCGGTTGGGGGACAGCCGGAGATGCGGACCGCGGAGAGTGGATCGCGTCGCTGCCCCAGCTCTGCGTCGCGCTCCAGCAAAAGGGCCGCGCCGGACCATCGCTCGCCGGGGTCCTCGTGCAGGAGTCGTGGGCATGGCTCCGTGATGCGATCGATAGCGAGCGCGACATCCCGTCGCCCAGCCACCGGGAGCGGGCCCTGGGTGAGCTGGCGCGACCGATCCTCGGTGTGCTCGAGAGCGCGGCAGTGATCGACGCTGCCGATGTCGGCGCCGAGGTGGTTGGATTCCTGTGCAAGGACGACGACGATGCGCTACTCGCGTGCCTCGTGTCGGTCCTCCGGAGGGCCGAGGCACGGCCGAAGGCAGTCCGCACCGCGCGGCCATTCGATGCGACAGCCGAGCACTGCCTCGGGCGGCTTGAGGCGCGGCTGGCGAGGCCGCTCCGCGCCGACGATGACTGGTCGATCGAGGCGCTCAACGACTGCCGGTGCGAGCTGTGTGGCACGCTCGGCCAATTCCTGGCTGACTCGACCCGGCGGACCTTCGAGTGGCCCCTCGCCAAGGAGCGCCGACGCCACGTGCACGGCACGATCGACCACGCCGAGCTCCCGGTCTCGCACCAGACGAGGCGCAGCGGGCGTCCGTACACGTTGGTGTTGACGAAGACCGAGGCGCTCTTCGAGCGCGAGCGGGAGGTCCGCCGCCGCGACGAAGCGGATCGGAAGTGGCTCGAGGGCAACCGAAGCTCCTTCGTCGGACCTCGTCCTCGACGCTGATCACCACGACTGCACAGGACCCCCAACGTCCGGAGAGGGCAGCCAGGGAGAGGTGCCACAGACCGTCGGAGACCTCCGCTCCGCACCGAGAAACCAGCCATCGGACCCCAAGTGGTTCACTGGGGGTATGCGGGCAGGTCTCACACGTGATACACTAGGCCCATGTCCGAGGTCTCGATTCGCGAGCTGCGCAACCATGGCGGTGATTTGGTCGATCGCGTCGCACGGGGCGAGCGCCTCACCATCACCCGCGGAGGCAAGCCCGTCGCCGAGCTGCGACCACTCGCCCACGCCCCCGTTCCGCTCTCGGTCCTTGTCGACCGGTGGCGTCGTCTTCCCGACGTTGACCCGGCTCGGTTGCGCGCTGACCTCGACGCGATTCTCGACTCAACGCTGTGAACGCCACCGGCCGAGGGATCCTCGACACGAGCACCCTGATCCTGCTCGGCCGGCTCACCGACATCTCGGCCCTCCCGACCGAGCCGCTCATCACCGCCGTGACGCTCGCCGAGCTGTCGGTCGGTCCGCTCGTCGCTCGGACACCCAAGGAGCGGGCCGCTCGCCAGGCCCATCTCCAACAAGCCGAGGCGGACTTCGAGCCGCTGCCCTTCGACGCGAGTGCTGCTCGCCGCTTCGGGCAAGTGGCCGCCTCGCTGCGTCGGGCGGGCCGGAAGCCCGCAGCACGCACCTACGACGCCATGATTGCAGCCATCGCCCTCGCAAACGAGCTGCCGGTTCATACCTGTGACCCCGATGACTTCGACAACATCGAGGGGCTCACGGTGGTCGAGGTCCCCCACCCCGGCACCTGATGGCCGCACCGGGGGAGTGGACAGCGGCCATGGGTGGTCGGCGGCTGCTTCACCACCGGATCATCAAGCCAGCCGCGGCAACGTGCACTCAGCGACGACACGAGATGTGCCGCAAATTGGGGCTCTCCTGACCCTGATGTGGACGGGGATTGCGTCCGTGATGGCCAAGGAGCCAGCGGGGGCGGGAGTTTCGGCGTGACCGGGAGGGTCCGCGTGACGCGCACGGGCCTGGACCAAGGTTCAC
>JBOGHU010000006.1:0-16349 GCA_050742255.1 Acidimicrobiales bacterium | reverse complement strand
GGTCGGCCCCGGGCCCGGGGGTGGGCGGTCTCGTAGGCGGTGCGCAGCCGTTCGGTGGAGACCATGGTGTACACCTGGGTGGTGGCCACCGATGCGTGGCCCAGCAGCTCCTGGACGACCCGGATGTCGGCGCCGTGGTCGAGCATGTGGGTGGCGCAGGAGTGGCGCAGGACATGGGGCGTGAGCCGGCCGGCGAGGCCGATCCGCTCTCCCCGCCGCCGCACGATGCCCCACGCGCCCTGTCGGGACAGCCGGCCACCCCTGGCGTTCACGAACACCGCGTCGAGGCCGGCCCGGGGAGCGCCCTCGGGCACCATGGCGGCGCGGCCCGACGGCGCCATCCAGGCCGCCAGCGCCTGGTTGGCCATGCCCACCAGGGGGACAACCCGCTCCCGGGAGCCCTTGCCGAACGCCCGCACCAGGCCGGCGGCCAGGTCCACGTCGGGCAGGGACAGGCCCACCAGCTCCGATATCCGCAGCCCGGTGCCGTAGAGGACCTCGAGCATGGCCCGGTCCCGGCGGGCCACGTGGTCGTGGCCGATCACCGAGGCGATGAGGGTGCCGACCTCCTCCTCGGTGAGGGCCTTGGGAAGGCCCTGGGGCACCCGAGGGACCTCCACCGCGCCGGCCGGGTCGGTCTCGGCATCCCCTTCCTCGGCCAGGAACCGGTGCAGGGAGCGCACCGCCACCAGGGCGCGGGCGACCGACGCCGGTGCCCGGCCCCGCCCTCGCAGCTCGGCCACGTAGCGCTCCACGGTCGCCGCCGAGACCTGGGCGAGGACGGTCTCACGGGCCGCCAGCCAGCCCACGTAGCCGCGCAGGTCCCGGCGGTAGGCCCCCAGGGTGGCCGGCGCCCGCCCCTTCTCGGCCGAGAGCCAGGACAGGAACTCCTCCGCCTCCATGGGAAGGGGCACGGCCGGGGGCGCGGGCTCCTCGACGCGCCCGGGCGCCACGTCAGCGCACCAGGGCGAGGGGGTCTCCGGCCGGGCGACC
Source organism: Acidimicrobiales bacterium (assembly GCA_050742255.1). Lineage (GTDB taxonomy): Bacteria > Actinomycetota > Acidimicrobiia > Acidimicrobiales > CADCSY01 > JBOGHU01. The sequence goes on along the minus strand of JBOGHU010000006.1, from coordinate 15,356 downwards.
CAGGGCGGCGGCGACGGCCGAGTTGACGACCTGGCCGGCGACGGTGTTGAGGCCCGCCCGCAGGGCGGGGTCGGCCTCGACGGCCCGGCTCAGGCCGTCCTGTGCGATCGCCAGCACGAAGGGCAGGGTGGCGTTGGTGAGGGCGTAGGTCGAGGTGTGGGGAACGGCGGCGGGGATGTTGGCCACCGCGTAGTGGAGGACGTCGTGGACCTCGTAGACGGGGTCGGTGTGGGTGGTCTCGTGGCTGGTCTCCACGCACCCGCCCTGGTCGATGGCGACGTCGACGAGCACCGCCCCCCGCCGCATGCTCCGGACCATCTCCTCGGTGACCACCGTCGGCGCCCGCCGGCCCGGCACCAGCACCGCCCCGATCACCAGGTCGGCCTCGGCCACCGCCCGCTCCACCGCGCCGCGGTTGGACGCCAGGGTCATGATCCGGCCCCGATGGATCTGGTCGACCCAGCGCAGCCGGTCCAGGTCCCGGTCCAACAGGATGACCTCGGCCTCCATGCCCGCCGCGATCCACGCCGCGTTCCACCCCACGTTCCCCGCCCCCAGCACCACCACCCGGGCCGGTGCCACCCCCGGGGCGCCGCCGAGGAGGACGCCCCGGCCGCCGCTGCCCGCCTCCAGGTAGTGGGCACCGATCTGGGTGGCCAGCCGGCCCCCCACCTCGCTCATGGGGGCCAGCAGCGGGAGCTCCCCCCCGGGGAGCTGCACCGTCTCGTAGCCCAGGGCGGTGGTCTTGGCCTGGAGGAGGGCCTCGGCCACACCGGGGTTGGCGGCCAGGTGGAGGTAGGTGAACAGGACCAGGTCAGGGCGCAGGTGGGGCCACTCCTCGGCCTGGGGCTCCTTGACCTTGACCACCAGCTCGCCCGCCCACGCCCCCTCGGCGTCGACGGGCTCGGCGCCGGCGGCGCTGTACTCGGCGTCGGGGATGGACGAGCCCTCCCCCGCCCCCCGCTCCACCCGGACCCGGTGGCCGTGGCCCACCAGCTCCCGCACCCCGTTGGGGGTGAGCGCCACCCTGCCCTCGTGGTCCTTGATCTCGGTGGGAACGCCGACGATCACCCCACTCACGGTACCGCCGGGGCCCTCGGCGGTGTCTCCTCAGGAGAGCTCGGCCACCAGCGCCGCCCAACGGCGGCGCTCCTCGGCAGGGTCGATCAGGTGACGCATGGCCTGGCCGCGCTCTCCCAGCTCCCCCAGGAAGGCGGTGTCGGTCTCGGCCCGCTCGAGGAGGGCGGCCAGGGCGGCGGTGTCGCCCACCGGGAAGTAGCCGGGGTAGTCCTCGCCGAGGAGGCCGACCGACCCCGCCACCTCGGTGGAGAGCACCGGCACCGAGCAGGCGATGGCCTCGGTGACCACGTTGGCGCCCCCCTCGAGGCGCGAGGTCAGCACCAGCAGCCGGCAGCGGGCCAGGGTGCGGAGCGCCTCCTCGTGGGCCACCCCGCCCCGCCACCGGTACCGGGGGTTCCGGGCCGACTCGGCCCGAGCCCGCTCCTCCATGCCCGGGGCCCGGCCCGCTCCCAGGTGGACCACCCGGATCCGGGAGCTGGCCTGGAGCAGCCCCACGGCGGCGGCGGCGAGGAACGGGTCCTTGACCTCGCGCAGGTGGGCCAGGAGCGCCACCTCGAAGGCGGTGGGGTCCGGAGGCGGCCCCGGCGGCGGGGCCTGGGCCGACTGGGTGATGACCCGGCCCCGGTCCGCCACGTGGGCGGGGAGCTGACGCAGCCCCAGCTCCTGGAGGACGACGAGGCGGTCGGCCCGGTCCAGCGTGGCCCGGGCCTCGGCCGAGGTCTCGATGTCGCCGTAGAGGTCGGTCCCGGTCAGGGCCACCACGAGGGGACGGGACGGATGGCGGTCGCGGAAGCGTCGTACCGACGCCGCGCTCCTCCGGGCGTGGAGGGCGACCAGGAGGTCTCAGGGCTCCCCGTCGTAGGACTCCCGGACCCCGACCTGGTGGCCGAGCTCCTCGAGGAGCCGCTGCCACCGCAGCGCCGTCACCCGGTTGCCGTGCTGGGAACCGGGGGGCGCGGGGGTCACCACGCAGATCCTCATCTGACTAGCCCAGAGCGCACGTGCGGAATCCGGCCCAGATGTCCTGGCGGTCGGGGGTGAAGTAGTTGCGGTAGGTGTTGCGGACGTAGCGGGCCCGGGTGGGCCAGGCCCCGCCCCGCAGGACCTTGCGGGTCCCGAACCACGGCTCGGAGTTCTCCCGGTAGGCGTCGGGCTCGAAGTGGGGGTAGGGGCCGAAGGTCGACGAGGTCCACTCCCACACGTTCCCGATGAGCTGGCGGCAGCCGGTGGCGCTGTCGCCGCCGGGGTGGGCGGCGACGTCGACGGTGCCCATGGCCCGCCACTCCAGGTTGGCCCGGGCCGGCGTGGGGGCGTCGTCACCCCAGGGGTAGCGCCGCTTGCCCACCCCGTCCCCCCCGGGCCGGCTGGCCGCCGCCTCCCACTCCCCCTCGGTGGGCAGGCGACGCCCGGCCCAGCGGCACCATGCCTGCGCCTCCCAGTAGCTCACGTTCACGGCGGGACGGTGGGGCTCCACCCCGACCCAGCGGTCGAAGACCCGCCGCTCCCAGCCGTCACCGGACGGCCGCCAGTACCGGGGGTGGTCGGCGCCGGCGCCCACCCGCCACGCCCACCCGCGGTCGCTCCAGAGCTGGCGTCGCCGGTACCCGCCGTCCTCGACGAAGTCGGCCAGCTGGGCCTGGGTGACGGGGGCCCGGGCGATGGCGTAGGGGGCCAGCTCCACCCGGTGGGCCCACTTCTCGTTGTCGTAGGCGAAGGGCTGGTCCAGCGCCGCCCCCAGGGCGAACGCCCCCCCGGGGACCTCGACGTCCCCGGGGAGGGGGCCCGCCTCCCCACCGGCCCCGGGGTCGCCGTCGGTGCCGGGGGGGGCGGCCGAGGAGAGGGCCGGGGCCGGGTAGCCGAGGGTCTGGCGGGTGTAGGTGATGGCCTCGGCGTGGGTGTCCTCGTGCAGCACGGTGTAGGTGGCGAAGTGGCGCACCGGGTCACCGGGCGAGGAGCCCAGCACCCGGTCCACCACGCGGTCGCGCACCGCCTCCAGGTAGGCCAGGGTCTCCCGTCGCCCGGGGAGGTCGAGGTGCCAGCGGGTGTCGTGGGGGATCGCCCCCGAGTCGTAGAGGGCGTCCCCGTGCTCGAGGAGGGGCAGGTCGCCGTACAGCCCCCGCAGGACGAAGCGCTCCTGGAACCACGACAGGTGGCCGATCTCCCAGATGAGGGGGTTGACCGTGGCCAGCTTGGGGCCCACCAGCTGCTCGTCGGAGAGGTCGGCGACCAGGTCCATGGTGAGCTGGCGGGCGTCGGCCACCCAGCTGGCCAGCTCCTCGGCCGACACCCACTCCGACACGGCGGGACGGTACCGGCGGGGGAGGCCATCTGCAACCGGGCAGGGGGGACGGGACGGGTCTGCCGGTATAGTCGGCGCCGACTGAGCCCCTCGCACGGAGCGTGCCGTGGACCAGCCCCTACGACGCCTGACCGAGTTCAGCCACGGCTCGGGTTGAGCGTGCAAGCTCGCCCCCGGCGAGCTGGCGCACGTGCTGCGCACCCTGACGCCGATCTCCCACCCCGACCTCCTCGTCGGCTCCGACACCGGGGATGACGCCGCAGTTTGGCGCCTCGACGAGGACCGGGCCCTGGTGGTGACCGCCGACTTCATCACGCCGGTGGTCGACGACGCTCGCACCTGGGGCCGGGTGGCGGCGGTCAACTCGGTGTCCGACGTCTACGCCATGGGGGGGCGACCGGTCCTGGCCCTCAACCTGGTGGGCTGGAACGTCCCCGAGCTCCCCACCGCGCTGCTGGCCGAGGTCCTGGCCGGGGCGGCCGAGGCGGCGGCGGAGTGCGGCTACGTGGTGGTGGGAGGCCACACCGTCGACGACCCCGAGCCCAAGTTCGGCCAGGTGGTGGTGGGCGAGGTCCACCCCGACCGGGTGCTCACCAACGCCGGCCTGCGCCCCGGCGACGCCCTGGTGCTGACCAAGCCCCTCGGGGTGGGGGTCATCACCACCGCCATCAAGCACCAGGCTGCCGCCCCCGAGGTGGTCGAGGGGGCGGTGGCATCGATGACCCGCACCAACGCCGAGGCGGCCCGGGCCGCGCTGGAGGCCGGCGCCACCGGCGCCACCGACGTCACCGGCTTCGGGCTCCTGGGCCACCTGGGGCGGATGGTCGAGGAGTCCGGCGTCGACGCCGTCATCGACGTGGCGGCGGTGCCGGTCCTGCCCGGGGCCGAGGAGCTGGCCAGGGCCGGCGTCGTCCCGGGGGGGACCGGTCGCAACCTGGACTGGGCCCGCCCCCGCCTCGACGCCGGCGGCCACGAGGAGGTCACCTTGGTGCTCCTGGCCGACGCCCAGACCTCGGGTGGCCTGGTGTTCGGCGCCGAGCCCGGGGCGGCGACAGCGGCTGTGGCCCGGCTCGCCGCCACCGGCCACCAGGCGGCGGTCGTGGGGCGCGCCGAGGCGGGTACCGGCCGCCTGCGCCTGGGCTGACCCCTAGGCGAGAAGCCCCAGCCGCTCCCGGGCCAGGGCCAGCCCCACGACGGTCTTGGCGTCGACCAGCCTGCCGTCGGCGATCATGGCGGGCACCTCGGCCAGGGCCACCGCCTCGACGGTCATGTGCCGCTCCTCCACGCCCTGGGGCGACGGGGCGCACGGCGTGAGCTCCCGGGCCAGGTAGACGTGGGAGTGCTCGTCGCAGAACCCCGGCGAGTTGTACATCTCGGCCAGCAGCTCCAGGCGCCCGGCCCGATGGCCGATCTCCTCCCCCAGCTCCCGGGCGGCCGTGGCCAACAGCGACTCCCCGTCCTGGTCGAGCTTGCCGGCGGGGATCTCCAGCAGGTGAGCGTCGAGCACGGCCCGGTACTGGCGCACGAGCAGAGCCGTAGCCCCGTCGCCGAGGACGGGGACCACCGCGACGGCGCCGGGGTGGTGGACGATCTCCCGCTCGAACCGGCCCCCGTCGGGCCCGGCGAAGCGCGCCGTCGCCAGGGTCACCAGCCGGCCGCGGTGGACCACCCTCTCGCCCAGCTTGCGGAAGCCGCTCCCGGGCGCGCTGGGGGGGCTCACCCGCCGGCGGCGGGGGCGGCCCCCACCCGGACCGGGCCCTCCCGGCCGGACCGGGCCCGGTCGAGGGCGGCGCCAACCAGCTCCCGGAACAGGGGGGCGGGCCGGTCGGGGCGGCTCTTGAACTCGGGGTGGGCCTGGGTCCCCACCCAGAAGGGGTGGCCGTCCAGCTCCACGAACTCCACCAGGCGCCCGTCGGGAGAGGTCCCCGAGCACACCAGGCCCGAGCCCTCGAAGCGGGAGCGGTACTTGGGGTTGAACTCGTAGCGGTGCCGGTGCCGCTCGTAGATGAGCTCCTTGCCGTAGGCCCGCCCCACCCGGGATCCCGGCACCAGCGCGGCCGGGTAGACGCCCAGGCGCATGGTGCCGCCCATGTCGACCACGTCGCGCTGGGTGTCCATGAGGTCGATGACCGGATGGGGCGTGGCCGGGTCGAACTCGGCGGAGTCGGCACCGGCGAGCCCGACCACGTTGCGGGCGGCGTCGACGGTCATCACCTGCATCCCCAGGCACAGGCCCAGGCAGGGGACGCCGTTGTCGCGGGCGTAGCCGGCGGCGGCGACCTTCCCCTCGACGCCCCGCTCGCCGAAGCCCCCGGGGATGACGATGCCGTCGAGGTGGCGGAGCCGGCCCTCAGCCAGGAGACCCTCGGCGTGCTCGGCCTGGATCCAGTCGATGTCGACCCGGGCCCGGTGATGGTAGCCGGCGTGGCGGAGGGCCTCGCCGACCGAGAGGTAGGCGTCGGGCAGGCTCACGTACTTGCCCACCACCCCCACGCTCACCGCCACCTCGGCGGCCTCTATGCGGGCCACCAGCTCGGTCCAGCCCGAGAGGTCGACTCCGCCCTCCACCCGGAGGTGGCGGCACACGGCGGCGTCGAGGCCCTCCTCGTGGAGGATCAGGGGCAGCTCGTAGATGTTGGTGGCGTCGGCGGCGTTGACCACCGCGTCGAGGGGCACGTCGCACAGGTTGGAGATCTTGCGCTTGAGCTGCTCGGAGATGGGCGTGCGACTGCGGCAGACGATGGCGTCGGGTTGGACGCCCCGGCTCCGCAGCTCGGTGACCGAGTGCTGGGTGGGCTTGGTCTTCTGCTCGCCCGAGGGCCCGATGATGGGGACCAGGGTCACGTGGACGTAGCAGACGTTCTCCCGGCCCACGTCCAGGCGGAACTGGCGGATGGCCTCGAGGAAGGGGAGGATCTCGATGTCGCCCACGGTCCCCCCGACCTCGGTGATCACCACGTCGATGTCGTCGGTGGCCAGCCGGTGGACACGCCGCTTGATCTCGTCGGTGATGTGGGGGATGACTTGGACGGTGCGGCCCAGGTAGTCCCCCCGGCGCTCGGCGGCCAGCACCGTCTGGTAGATGGAGCCCGAGGTGGCGTTGGAGTCCTGGGTCAGGCTCTCGTCGATGAACCGCTCGTAGTGGCCGAGGTCGAGGTCGGTCTCCCCGCCGTCGTCGGTGACGAAGACCTCCCCGTGCTCGAAGGGGTTCATGGTGCCGGGGTCGACGTTGATGTAGGGGTCGAGCTTCTGCATGGTGACCCGCAGCCCCCGGCACTTCAGCAGGCGGCCCAGGGAGGCGGCGGTGAGCCCCTTCCCCAGGGAGCTGGCCACCCCCCCGGTGACGAAGATGTGCTTGCTCACTGGAGCCTCCCGAGGCGGGGCGTGGGCCCGCTCGGGGTCTCAGCCTACCGGGCCGGGCCTCTCTGGCGGTGGACCGTCCCCCCGGACCCCGTCACGGGCGGCGCCCGGCCCGGTCCAGGGCCCTCAGGGGTGCCCATCCCTCGATGAGCCGGCTGAACGAGACCACCTCGCTGGCCAGGTTGAGGACCGCCACCACCCCCAGGGCCAAGAGGCGGGTGGCGGGCGAGGTGGCCAGGACCACCCCCAGGCCGAGGGCGCCACCCAGGGCGTTGGCCCCGGCGTCGCCCAGCATGAGCCGCTCCCGGAGGTCGGGGACGGCCAGGGCCAGACCGGCACCTGTCGCCGCCCCCACCCCCGCCAGGCTGTCGGGGAACCCTGTGGCCAGGCCCAGGGCGACGAAGGCCGCGGTGCCCACCTTGATGGTCCGGCCCGGGGCCCGGTCGAGCAGGTTGCCGAGGTTGGCGGCCAGGGCCACCAGCAGGGCGTCGGCGACCAGGAGGGGGAGGCCACCGCCCGAGACCGGCGCGGTGACCACGGTGGCCAGGGCGGCCCCGCCCGCCAGCTTCAGCCCCCCGGTCGTGAGCCGGCCCCGGGCCAGGGCGCCCAGGTGCCCGGCGAAGCCCCGCCCGTCGGTGGCGCCGGCTGCCAGGTCGTCGACCAGGCCCACCAGCCCCAGACCCACCACCAGGACCAGGGTGAGGGTCCGGGCCTGGACGGAGGCTTCGAGCCGGTCCACGCCGCCGGCGGCGGCGGCCGCGGCCAGGGCCTCGGTGGCCAGCACCGCCAGCGGGACCACCACGCCGGCCCCGGTGGGCACGACGGCACCGCGGTGGTTGGCGCGCCCGAACAGCGGAGCCGCCAGCACCGGCCGCAGCCCCAGCCAGACCACGGCGGCGGCGACCAGGCCGGTGAGGACGGCGACGCCGGTGGTCACGTGCCGCTCGTGGGCGCCGCCCTCACCGCCACCGCGGTCAGGTACGGGAGGAGCACGGCCAGCATCATGGCGGGAACGGCGACCCCCGAGTCGTTGAGGGCGAAGCCCAGGCCGCCGGCGACCAGGGCCCCGACGAGGCAGACCCGCAGCCCCGGCACCCGGCCCGCCACCTCCCCGAAGATCCCCTGGCGCCGCCACAGCAGGAAGGCGACCGAGCCCAGGGCGACGGAGATCACCAGGGTCCAGATGGACGAGGTCAGGATGGAGGCGTTGGCGCTGGCCTTGCGGGCTATCACCGTGATCACCCCCGACGACCCGCTGTCGAAGGCTCCCGCCACCAGCCGCCCGAGGTGGGTGCGCGACTCGGGCGATCGGGCCAGGTCGACGGCGGCGAAGAGGGCCAGGACGGCGACCGTCCCGCCACCGATGACCAGGCCCCGCCGGAGCCCGATGCGCGCCCCTGACAGGGTCAGCCCCACGACCGCGAAGGCCGGGACCAGGGCCAGCACCCCACCCACGTCGGACCCCAGCGAGGGATGGCCGTCGACGACCACCACACCGACCAGGACGACGGCGACCAACCCCAGCGCCGGTCGCCGGGCGGTGGGGGCCGGCCGCCGCTCCACCAGGGCGGTGACCCCCCACGCCCCCGTCACCACCACCAGGGCGCTGGCGGCGACCATGGCGAAGGCCAGGTTCCCGTAGCCGGCGAAGCGGCCGGCGACCGTGGGCGAGTAGCCGAAGACGGTGTCGATCTGCATCCGACCGCCCAGCAGGGCCACGTCCCCCAACAGCACGGCCAGGGCCAGGCCCACCAGCGCCAGGGGGGCGACCAGGGGCCCGGCGGCGCCGGTCCGCCGCCGGAGGCCGGTGGCCAGGGCCAGGGCGGCGCCGGCCAGGGCGGTGGCGGCGGCGAAGAGCGCCACCAGGTAGCCGGCAATGCCCAGGTCGGCGTAGGGCACCAGGGCGGACAGGAAGGCCAGGGTCGGCACGGCCAGGGCCACGAGGGCGAGCACGTGGGCCCAGGAGCGCAGGGCCGGCAATCGGGTCAGGGCGGCGACGCCCACGGCGTAGGTCAGGACCTGCAGGGCGATGAAGGCCACCGTCACCGGGCCGGTGGCGCGGTCCCGGAAGACCGTGGTCTCGTTGATGTCGGCCAGCCGCCCCATCGACCTGGCGTCGGGTGGGCCCCCTCCCAGCGACGACGCCAGGGCGCCGGTCACGGCGGAGGGGACCTCGAGCCCCAGGGCGTCGAGCACGGTGGGGGCGACGTCGGGGAGGGTGAGGTACCCCGCCCGGCGGGTGGTGGCGCTGGTGGCACGGCCGGGCTCGAAGCCGGGCCCGGCGATGCCCGCCACCGTCAGCTGGGGCGGGCCGTCCCGGGGGGCGGTGGGGGCCACGACCAGGACCAGGTCTCGCTCGAGGTCCACCCGCTCCAGCACCCGGGCCAGCAGCTCGTCGGCGCGGGCCAGGGCCCGGCCCCCGGCCGCGACCTTGGCCTCCGACGTGGCCACGTCGGCGTAGGCGTCGACGCGGTCGAGGTCGCTGACCTCGAGGAGGACCACGTCGGCCCGGTCCCAGGCATCGGCGAAGGCGGCGGCCGCCGCGGCCACGTCGGTGCGCAGCCCGAAGGGCTCGGCCGGGTCCTCGGCCAGCAGCCGCGGCCCGACCTCACCGGCAGCGACCCGTCCCGAACCGTCCATGACTGCCAGCGCCGCCTCCCGGTGGACGGCACCGGCCGCGCCGCTCAGGGCCCGGTCAGCGTTGGCGACCACGGCCGCCCGCCGCCCGGCCCGGGCCAGGGCGGTACCGAGGGACCCGGGCTCGGACCCGTAGAGGAGCCGGTCGTTGAGACGGGCGATCTGGGGCGCGCCGAGCTGGAGGACCGAGGCGTCCCCCGCCATGCACCCGCAGCGGCGCTGGAAGACCCGGGCCGCCTCGTCCCCCTCGTAGGGGGCGGCCGGGGGGAGCGCCAGCCCGGCCACGTCCTCCGCGACCGAGGTCCGGTTGCCGGCCCCGATGGTGGCGTAGGCCTCCCCGAGGGACGTGGTGGGGCCGATGGTGCGCACCGACAGGGACGCCACCGCGCTCTGCCGGAGCAGCTCCACCAGGACCGGGGGCCGCTCCTGCACCACCCGCTCCCAGGTGAGGGTGGGGAGGCTGACGACGAGGACCCGGTCGGCCGGCGGCGCCGGGCCCTGGGCGGCGGCGCCCCCCACCCCCAGGGAGGCCGGCACGGCCAGCGCCGGGGCCAGGGCCCAGAGCCACCTCACGCCCGCTCCAGCACGTCCCGGTAGACCGCCTCCACCCGGTCCACCAGGTCGTGGGGGTCGTACCGGGCCTCGACCATCCGCCGTCCCGCCAGCCCCATCGCCGCCGCCGCCGCCGGATCGCCCAGCAGCTCCTCGATGGCGGTGGCCAGGGCGGCGGCGTCGTCGACGGGCACCAGCCGGCCGCTGACCCCGTCCACCACCACATCGGGCACGGCGCCGACCGCGGTGGCGACGACGGGCCGCCCCAGGGACAGGGCCTCGACCACCACCAGGGGGCTGGACTCCCAGCGCGAGGGGACCACGACCACGTCGGCGGCGGCCAGCTCGTCGGCGATCGAGGGGCGCCACCCCGCCAGGGCGACCACGTCGTCGAGGTCCAGCTCCGCCCGCCGCCGGCGCAGCTCCCCGTCCAGGGGCCCCTCGCCCAGCACGACGGCCCGCAGCCCCCCCACCCGGAGGCGCAGGCGCCCCACCGCCGCCAGCAGGGTGTCGAGCCCCTTCTGGGGATGGAGCCGGGCGGGCGTGAGCAGGAGCCGCTCGCCGGGCCCGACGCCGAGGGCGGCCCTGACCTGGTCGCGGTCCCGGCGCACCTGCGGTCGTGGGCCGACGGGCAGGGCCACGACCACGCGGTCGGCGCCGGCCACCCCGCTGAGGCGGCGCGCCACCTCCGCCGAGGTGGCGATCACGGCGTCGGCCCGGCCCACCAGCAGCCCCTCCAGGGCCCGCAGGGCCGGCGCCGCGCCACCGGTGCCGAGCACCAGGTTGTGCACGCTCACCACCAGGGGTGGCCGGCGCCGGAGGGACGCCGCCAGCCAGCCGGCCTTGAGGCCGTGGGCGTGGACCAGGTCGACCACGCCCACCAGGGGCCGGAGGTCCCGGCGTGCGGCGGCAACCCGGCGCGGCGTCAGGCGGGACGGGACGGCGACGGGGTGCTGCAGCGGGCCCAACCCGTCCATCACGCCCCCGGGTCCCGCCACCGACACCTCCCACCCGGCGGCGTCGAGGTGCTCGGCCAGGCAGGCCACGTGCCGGCGGATCCCCCCGCTCGAGGGGCCGAGCAGCTGGAGCAGGCGCCGGCCCTCACCCACCGTCACCCCGCAGCACAGCCGCCACGCCGGCGGGCCGCAGGCCTCCCAGCCCGGCCTGGGAGGCTAGGTACACGCCGACGCCGACACCGCCGGCCGCCGCCACCTGGACCGCCGCACCGGCCCGGCCGGGAAGGTCGAGGGGCGCACGGACCAGCCACATGGCACCGGTGGAGAGGGTGGCGGCGGCGAGGGTGGTGACCAGCGGCCGGGCCAGCGCCAGCCGGGCCCGGCCAGGGAGGTGGCGGCGCACCTGCACCAGCAGCACGCCGCTGCCGGCCAGGTAGGCCAGCGAGTGGACACCGGCCAGAGCCGCCACCCGTCCCTCCGGGGACGACACCGCCGCCGCCGCCGCCATGGCGACCACCCCCGATGCGGCCACGCCCAGGTTGACCAGCGCCGGGGTCCTGGTGTCACCGGTCGCGTAGTGGGCCCGGGCCAGGAAGAGGAAGGCGCCGTAGCCGAGGAGCCCGGGGGCGAAGGCGGCGATGGCACCGGCCACGGTGGCGGCGCTGCGGGCGCCCTCGCCGAAGAGGGTGAGGGCGGCCAGGGGCCCGGCCAGGGCGATCAGGGCGGCGCTGGCGGGGGCGGCCAGGTAGGCGATGGCCAGGACGCCGCCCGACAGGGACCGGGCGTACCCGGTCCCGTCCCCGCTGGTGGTGGCCCGGGCCAGGGTCGGGAACAGCGCGGTCAGCACCGGGAGGGCGAGGACGGCGTGGGGGACGAGGAACACGGTGTAGGCCACCTGGTAGGCGACCACCGCCCCCTCCACGGCGTTGGCCAGGACCAGCACCGCAGCCAGGAGGACCTGGGTCGAGACCAGGTACAGCGCCGCCCAGACCCCCCGTCGGAGGAGCCGGCGGACCTCGGGGTGGCGGATGTCGAGGCGGGGCCGCAGGGAGAAGCCGCTGCGGGCCACGGCGAGGACCGGGACGGCGCAGAACGCCAGCACGCCCAGGGTGGTGCCGCCGCCGAGGACCAGCTTCTGGGACAGGGTGAGGTCGAGGCTGGGCTCGGCGCCGTCGCGCAGCAGCCAGAACAGCCCGTAGGAGGCGGTCACCACCACGTTGTTGACCACGGGGGCGAACACGGGCAGGGCAAAGCGGTCACGGGCGTTCAGGACGCCCGTGGCGACCATCCCCGCCGCGTACAGCACGACCTGGGGGAGGAAGAACCACAGCAGGAACGTCCCCAGCCGGATCTGGGCGGCGCGGACCTCCTCGGAGGCGACCCCCGCGACCAGGGCCCGCATGATCCACGGGGCCAACAGCATCCCCACGCCGGCGAGGACCGCCAGGCCCCCGGCGACCACGCCCAGCACCGAGCCGGCCACGTGCTCCGCCTCGGCCTTGTCGCCGCGGCCGAGGATGTCGACCAGCGAGGGGATCAGCACCGCCTGGAGCAGCCCCGCCGCGAACAGCTCGAACAACAGGTTGGGGACAGTGTTGGCCGACTGGTAGGTGTTGCCGAGGAACGTGGTGCCGAGGACCGCCGCCACCACCAGCACCCGGACGAACCCGGTGGTGCGCGACACCAGGGTCCAAAGGGTCATGGCCGCCGTCGACCGGGCCAGGTCGACGTGGCCGCCGGCACCGACGGCGGTCGCCGGTCGTGCCGCCCGGGTCCGGATCACCGAACGGGCGCGGGGATCAGCCGCTGGGCCCCGGGACCGGTGCCGTAGTGGCCCACCCGCCCGTCACCGAGGTCCAAGATGGCCAGGACCGCGGCCAGGCGACCGGCGAAGTCGTCGACGTCGTCGACGGTCGAGAGGGAGCGGGCCAGCTCGTCGTCGTCCCGCAGGGCGGTCACCAGGCCGGGCGGCGCTCCGTTGGGAGGCTCGGACGCCTCCGCTGCCAGCAGCCGGGCCGGGGGCGCGCCGTCCGCCGCCCGCACCAGGGCCCGGGCCAGCGGCTCGGCCAGGACCCCGTCGTCGACGACCGCGGTGGAGGAGGAGACCAGGGCGATCCTGGTGCCCGGGCCGGCCAGGCCCCCCAGGTCCTCCGGCGCCCCCTCAGGTGGCTCGTAGTCGAGGAACCCGGCGTCCCGGAGCCCGACCAGGGCCTCCAGCCCCGGGGGACCGGCCTCGGGCGCGGTCGCCACCCGCAGGGTGGTGGCCACCCGGTCGATGGCCATGCTGCGCAGCGCCGACCTCGGCACAGAGGCGCTGGTCGTCAGGGCCCGGGCCAGGTCCCGGGACGCCTCGTCGCTGTCCAGGGCGAAGCGCTCGGTGAACCAGACCGTCCCCCGGTAGCTGGCGTCGGCGGTGGCCAGCAGCGCCACCAGGTCGCCCAGACCCGCCGACTCGGCGCCCCGCACCGCCAGCACCAGCACCCCCACGTCCGCCAGGGCGCCGTCGAGGAGCCGCTGGCTCCCCTCGGTGGCCAGCTGCTCGGAGGTGGCCCCGAGCTCGGAGATCTGGCGGTTGAGGTCGTCGTTCTCCCGCCGCACCTCGCTGATGTCGTCCTCTATGCGGCGCTGCTGGTCCTCCAGGGTGTCGACCAGGACGCGGTCGATGACCGTGGACCCCACGATCACGCCGATGCCGAGAGCGAGGAAGAAGGCGACGATGGAGACGATGTGGTACCGGAACGTGACCATCGACCGCTACCGGATCAGGAACTCGATCGAGTTCCACAGGTTCTCGAGGAACAGCCGGGCCGGCTGGCTCACGGCGGTGACCACCAGCAGCGTGAAGGTGGCCGAACCGATCAGCAGGGCGATGTCCCCCTTGCGGACCCCGGGATGGTACAGACGGCTGACCCCCTTGGCGTCCATGAGGGTGGGCCCCACCTTCATGCGCACCAGGAAGGTCGAGGCCATGCCGGACCTGCCCTTGTCCAGGAACTCGGTCATGGAGTTGTGGGTGCCCACGGCCACGAGCAGCTCGGCCCCGGCCTCGTGAGCGAGGAGGAGGGCCACGTCCTCGCTGGTGCCGGGGGCGGCGAAGGTCACGTGGCGCAGCCCGAGGCGGTCGAGCCGGGCCGTGCCGGGGGCCCGGCCGTCGGGGTAGGCGTGCACGACCAGTGACGCCCCGCAGCGCAGGGCCGTCTCCGACACCGAGTCCATGTCGCCGATGATGACGTCGGGGCGCCGGCCGATCTCGAGGAGGGCGTCGGCGCCGCCGTCGACGCCGACGAGGACCGGGCGCATCTCGCGCAGGTAGCCGCCCTCGGACAGGGCGGCCAGGTCCTCCCGGTGGTCCCGGCCCCGGACCACGATGAGCACGTGGCGCCCGCCCATGTCCACGCCGAGGTCGGGGAGGGTCACGGAGTCGAGCACCAGGTGCCGCTCCCGCTGGAGGTGCTCGAGCGTGTTGGCGGCGAAGCGCTCGAGCTCGTCCCCCACGCTGGCCCGGGCGGCGTCGATTCGGGCCTGGACGCTGGCCGTGCTCTGGCGGGTGCCGGTGGTCGACCAGCCCCCCGCCAGCAGCTCGTCCCCGCGGACCGCCACCTCCTCCCCGTCGCGCAGGGCCTCCATCACCTCGGCGCCCACCTGGTCGAGGAGGGGGATCCCGGCCGCCACGATCAGCAGCGGGCCCACGTTGGGGTAGCGGCCCGAGATCGATGTGGCGGCGTTGACCACCGCCGCGGGGGCGGCCGCCACCAGCCCCTCCGCCGCCACCCGGTCCAGGTCGAGGTGGTCGATCACGGCCACGTCGCCGGGGCGCAGCCGGGGGACCAGGTCCTTGGTGCGACGGTCGACGCGCGCCGAACCCCGGACCTCCAAGGGCTCCGCCCTCACCGGCCCCGCTCCCGTGCCGCCACCGACAGCAGCTCCTCGGCGTGCCCGTGGGCGCGGATGCTGGCGGGCTGCCCCGACAGCATCCGCGACAGCTCCACCACCCGCTCGGCGCCGCCGAGGGCCCGGGCCCGGGCCACCGTCCGGCCCCGCTCGTCCCCCTTGGCCACCGCCACCTGGGCGTCGGCGAAGGCCGCCACCTGGGGCAGGTGGGTGACCACCAGCACCTGGGCCCCGGCCCCCAGTGCTGACAGCGCCCGTCCCACCGCCAGCGCCGCCTCTCCCCCGATGCCGGCATCGACCTCGTCGAAGACCAGGGTGGGGACCCCCGCCGGGCACCCGCCGCCCCCGTCGGCGGGCGGGCCGGGGCCGGCGCCGGAGAGGACCAGCCTCAGCGCCAGCATGGTGCGGGCCAGCTCCCCGCCCGACGCCGCCCTGGCCAGGGGCAGGGCCGGCTCGCCCCGGTTGGGGGCGAGGAGCAGCTCGACCGTGTCGCCGGGGTCGTCGTCGCCCACGCGGACGGCGACGCGGGCGTCGGGCATGGCCAGCTCGGCCAGCCGGCGCTCCAGGGCCAGGCCCAGGGC
>JBOGHU010000005.1:0-6769 GCA_050742255.1 Acidimicrobiales bacterium | reverse complement strand
TGCTGGCCGTGTCAGGGCTCTCCTTCCTCGGCTTCGGCGCCCAGCCGCCCACCCCCGAGTGGGGCGCCATGCTGGCCGAGGCCAAGAGCTTCCTCGACCGGGCGCCACAGCTCCTGGCCTACCCCGGCATCGCCATCACCGTGGTGGTGCTGGCGTTCAACCTGGCCGGCGACGGGCTCCGTGACGTCCTCGACCCCCAGGGCCGCCGCCGCTGACCCCTCGCCGGTGGCACGCCGTCGCCGTCGCCCTCGGCACCGGGTACAGGGTGCGGCCGTTCTTTGCCGGGGAGGCGGTGGTCGACAGCCGCGGGCGGAGCTCGCCCGGGTGGTACGAGGAGGACGACCAGGTCGTCGATCGGCAGAGCCACGCCAGGGCGCCGCACCGAAGCCCGCCACGGCCTGGGCCTGTACCGAACCGCTCGACGACACCGTCCCGTGGTCGGCCACCGCTCCTCCTCGGGGGGACGGGGTCGAGACCGAGGTGGACGGGGCGGTGGCGGACTAGGGCCGCCTGCGTGGGGTTCAGGTGGCGGCGACCGGGTCGAGGATCTCGTTCACCCGGTCGAGGACGGCATCGTCGAGGTCGAGGTCGGCGGCGACCACGTTGTCCTCCACGTGCGCCAGCTTGGTGGCGCCCACGATCACGCTCGACACCCCGGGGTGGCGCAGGCACCAGGCCAGGGCGAGCTGGGCCAGTGAGCACCCCGCCTCCTCCGCCACCGGGACCAGCCGCTGCACCGCGGCCAGGGTCTCGGCGGTGAGCCACGCCTCCATGAACTGCCGGCCCCGGCCCGCGGCCCGGCTGTCGGGGGGGACGTCCCCAGGCCCGGTGTACTTGCCGGTCAGCACCCCCATGGCCAGGGGCGACCACGCCAACGTCCCCAGCCCCAGCTCCACCGAGGTGGGCAGCACCCGCGCCTCGATGCGCCGCTGGAGGGCGCTGTACTGGGGCTGGTTGCTGGCTGGGGGGGACCAGCCCGCCGCCCGGCACAGGCTGACGGCGTGGGCGATCTGGTCGGCGCTCCACTCCGACGTCCCCCAGTACAGCACGTTGCCCTGGGTGATGAGGTCGTCCATCGCCCGACAGGTCTCCTCCAGTGGGGTCTCCTCGTCGTAGCGGTGGCACTGGTACAGGTCGACGTAGTCCGCCCCCAGCCGGCGCAGGGAGTGGTGGAGCTGCTCGAAGACGTGCTTGCGGGACAGACCCGAGTCGTTGGGCCCCTGCCCCACGGGGAAGTACACCTTGGTGCCCAGCACGTAGCGGTCCCGGCGGACACCGCTCAGGGCCTTGCCCACCACCTCCTCGGCCCGGCCCCCGGCGTACACGTTGGCCGTGTCGAAGAAGGTCACGCCGAGGTCCAGGGCCCGGTGGATGCACGCCGCGGCCGCGTCCTCCTCCACCGACCTGCCGTAGGTGAGCCACGACCCCAGCCCCACCGCCGAGACCCGGACCCCGGCCCGACCGAGCTTGCGGTACCGCACGGCGACCTCCTTCGCGCTCGAGGCTATCGGCGTCCCACCGGCGCGGTGGCGCCGGCCTCGTGGCGCCGGCGCTCACGAGCCCGAGCCACCCTGGATGGGCCGCGGGCCGCCGTCGCCACCCTCCGTCGCTACCCTCCGAGGTGGTGACCGAGGTCGATCTGGCCGCTCTCGTCCTGCGGCTGGCCGTGGGACCTACCCTCGTCGCCCACGGCGTGAACCATGTCGTGGGCGGGGGGCGGCTGGAGGGGACGGCCCGGTGGTTCGCCTCCATCGGCCTGAGACCGGGCCGGTTCCACGCCGTCCTGGGCGCCGCCACCGAGATCCTGGGCGGCCTGCTCCTCACCGCCGGCCTCCTCACCCCCCTGGCGGCGGCGGCCACGGTGGGCCTCATGGCCACCGCCGGGATCACCAGCCACGCCCGCAACGGCTTCTTCATCTTCCGCCCGGGCCAGGGCTGGGAGTACGTGGCCGTCCTGGCCTGCGTGGCCGTCGCCCTGGGGGCGCTGGGCCCGGGGCGGATCTCCCTCGACGGCGCCCTCGGCGTGGAGCTGGACGGCTGGCCGGGCGCGGCGGTGGTCGCGGCGGTGGGTCTGGGGTCGGCGGCCCTCCTCCTGGGGCTCACCTGGCGCCCGCGGTGATCCGACCCAGCCCTGGGCCGGCCGCCCGCTCACCCCGGGAGGGGCCTCCGCGGCCCCGTTGCCCGGCCGCGCAGGTAGGCCAGCACGCTGGCCTCTCCCTCCGGCGTCAGCGACGTCTTGCGATCGCCGACGCGCTGGAGGTTCTCCCATCGGAGGCGAGCCTCGTCGACGAGCCCCAGCATGCGCCACCAGTACAGGCGGAGGCCGATGGCGTGGGCCACGTGACGCTGATCGACGGGCCCGCGGCCGGCCCGCCACCCCTGCGCCACGACGATCGGCGCCACCGCCTCCTCGAGCTCGTCGTCGATCGCCGGCGAGACCAGCAGCCGCAGCCCGGCCAGCTCGGCGATCATCTGGCCGAACGCGTCTCTCCCCCCGAGGGTCGAGCACACCTCGCGCCAGAGCGCACCTCGGTCCGCCATCAACCTCCTGCCCTTCGTGGTGGCCGCCAAGGTCCGCCCCCGGCGCCGGACCAGTCGGAGGGAGGAGGCGGCGTCCCGCAGCTCGCCGAGCTGGGGCACGTCGGCCTCCGAGCGGGGAGGCTTCTCCCAGTCCCACCACCCGAAGCACTGGACGGCGTCGAGCACGACCTGTTTGGTCAGGTAGCCGCTCTGGGTGAGCTGGACCCCTTCGGCGGCCCGCTCGAGCAGCCAGCGCATGGGGGCGACCACACGGGCGGCGCCGGGCGGCGCGACGATGCGGGTGAGCAGCAGCCGGGCCGCGTGCTCCCGCCACCGCCGGTGCTCGTCGACTCGGGCGGTGGTGACCCACGTCTCGACCCGCTCGGTGACCGCCAGCGTCAGGGGCGTCTGCCCCGCCAGCTCGGCCAGCGACGCCGTCAGCGTCCGGTTGCAGACGTCCGCCGCAACCTGCTTCCACCTCTTCGAGCCGGGCACGAGCTCGCCCTTGACGATCGCCTCCTCCAGCCCCCGCTCGACGGCATGGCGACCGGCCGCCTCGCGCGGCCCCATGATCGGGCCCCACTGGATCAGGTCGGTATCGGGCGGCTCCACCCCCGAGGCCGCCTGGGCGGCGAGGAACTGCTTGGAGCCGAGCTGGGGACTGCGCCGCCACCCGGCGAGGATCTCCTGGGTCTCTGGCGAGCGGACGATGTCCGCATAGCGGTCGAGGCCGAGCTCCTCGAAGAGGGCGGCGGCGCCGGACACGATCCTGGCCCACTTGTGCTGGGAGAACTTCCTGGGGAGGTGCCACCAGAGGAACTGCTGCACCGCGGCCTGGTGCAGCATCCCGGTGCCCTCGCCGGCCGTCAGCCAGGCTGCCGCCGTCTCGGCATGCATCCCTAGCCGCCTGTCGCGGCGCAGGATGCACTCGACCGCGGCGTCGACGGCCTCCCTGCTCATCTCCTGGGACCGTGGGTGTGCTCGTGGCCCGACCGCCGGGCATCGACGTGGCGCCGCCGGGTCTCCCGCTCGGCGCGGCCGTAGGGTCCCGTGGCCACCCGCCGAAGGCCCGCCAGAGGCCCCGGCACCGCCACCCCACCCCCTCCCTCGTCGTAGGCCTTCCGCCCGCGCCTGCGGCTCGGCTCCGCGTACAACTCGTCGGCCTCCTCCCGTCGCCCCACTTCGAGCGATGTTCGCGCACGAACGGGCCGCGGCGCGGCAACCCGACGCCGTTGGCCTGTCCCCGCCGGCGATCAGCCCGCCACGAACGCGCCCTGCATGCCCTGGGACAGGTGGAACCGGCAGACGAACACCAGGGTGCCACCATCGGGCACGGTCACCTCGACGCTCTGACGGCCTCCGGGCTCCAGAACCGCGTCGATGCCCTGTTCCTCGACGGTGAAGGTGTGGTCAGCATCGCCTTCGTTGATGAGATCGACCGTGACGGTGGAGCCGGGCTCGGCCTTCACGAACGTCGGGCCGAAGTAGAAGTCGTCCTGCTCCATCTCCAGGGACGACTCAGCCAGCTCGACCGTCCCGTGGTCGTTGACCTCGCCTTCGAGCTCCACCGGCGGCGCCTCGGCTGTTCCGCTGGCCGGCCCCGAAGCGGTCCCCGAGGCGGGCCCGGATGCCGGGCCCGATCCGGTCTCGCGGACCGCCGCACCGTCGTCGTCACCACACCCTGCTGCCATGGCCACGCTCGCCGTCGTAGCCACCAACAAGCTGCTGAGCCGCACGAACCTCCGCATCATCGCGCCCCTCTCGCAACATCCTGCACGCCCCGCCTCCTCTGCCCGAGGCCGAGCCGGCCCGGCGCCGGACCCATGCCTACCCCATGAGCCCGACCGGACCAGCGGTCGGTCCATCGGTGCTGGTCACGCCCATGGCGGGTCGGTGCCGGTGCCGGTGCCCGGGTCCAGGTCGAGGGGGAGCAGGGCCGGTGCCTCCGCCTCGGTGGCGGCGTCGCCATCGGGGGCCGCGTCGGGGCTGGGCGGGCCGGTCGGGCCCGGTGGGGGGGCCGAGGCGACCTCGTCCACCCGCCCGTCGGGGTGGACCCAGCGCCAGCGCCCGGGGCCGCCCTCGTAGCGGTAGCCCCGGTGGGTCTTGAGGTGGTGGTGCCACCGGCACAGCCTGGCCAGATCGTCGAGGCAGGTCTGCTGGGTGAGGGCCCACCCGGTCCGGTGATCGATCTCCAGGCGCTCGGCCACATCGCAGCCGGGCACGATGCAGACCGGGTCTCGCGCTTCGAGGGCGGTGCGCTGGTGGGCGCTGACCGTCCGCCCCAGGTGGACCACCTTGGTGACCTCGGTCCCCCTGGTGAGGATGGCCGAGAGGACGGCGTCTGCCATCATCGAGCGGGCGGTGGCCACAGGGATCGGCCCGACACCTTCTACCTCACAGGTCTCGCCCGCCTCCACGTGGCCCCGGAGGAGGGCCTCGTGGTCCACCCGGACCTGGACGGTGGCCCTCGGTCCGGAGGGGGAGCCGCCCCTGCCGTTGCCCCCGCCACCGGCGGCAGCCTCGGCCATCGCCACCAGGGCATAGGCCTGGTACGCCTCGTACGGCTCTCGCTGGCCCGCCTGGCGGGCCCGGAGGAAGATCTCCTCCCGGAAGGGCCTGAGGCCGGCCAGGATGGCGGCCCCGTCATCGGGCGTTGTGCGCAGGTCCATGCGGAAGGCACCGTCGGCATCGGACCAGTGCCGCAGGTAGCGGCTCTTGCGGACGGCCTCATGGCGGGAGACCTCGTCGGGCAGGGCGGCGGCCCTCACCCGGCGGCAGCGCTGGCGCAGACCCTTGAGGGAGTCACGCCGAGCCGTGCGCAACACATCGGCCTCGGCGCCAGGATCAGCCGCCGCCGCCGAGGCGATCTCGTCGGCCTGGGGCTGAGACAGCTCACCCGCCCGCAGCGCGGCCTCGGTGGCGGGCAGCTCGGTGAGGCGCTTGGCCGTCTCCATGGCGTTGATCGCCTGGCCTGTCGAGGTGCCGGTGGTGCGGGCCAGGAAGTGGGCGGCCGAGCGGTCGCCCTGGGTGGCCCACGTCCCGGTCTCGGCCACCCGGTTGGCGGCCAGAGTCTGGCCGGCGTTGGCCAGCTTGGCGATGGCGGCGAACCCCCGGACCAGCTTGACTGCGTCGGCTCCGCTCACCAGCCCCGGCTCGAGGTCGGCCACCAGCCGGGACAGCCCCTCCCGCAGCGACCGGAGCTCGGAGAACATGTGTTCGATGCTACCGGGTCGGGCGGCGCCCTGCAAGCATCTTGCCGAGGTCAGTCCTCGAGCTCGTGGACGTCGAACCCAGCGTCCGCCTCGATCCCGAGCTGGGTGACGATGGCGTCGGCGATGTCGCCCAGTTCGGGCACCAAGCGTGGGGGCGCCCGGCCGCTCCGGCGCGGCCTGGCTCGTCCCGCCGGCCGTCGGTCGGGTCGCCCACCCGTCCTCCCGGAGATCTTCGACGGCGCCGCCTCCGCCTGCGAGAGCCGCCGTCCGCTCCTCGTCGATCTGGCGCCCTGCCGCGTCGGGCCTCACGACCACCGACGCCGCATCGAGCACCACGTCCGTGTGCTGGCCGGCGACCAGGCCGGTGACCGCCCGGGGCCCCGTCGACGGCGCCGGCGTAGGCACTCCACAGCTGCCTGAGGCCGACGTGGTCGCCACGCCACAGCGGGATTCGCCGAGGCCCATGCGCAGGCGCACGGCGGAGCACTCGGTGGCCAGGCACATGCGCCGTCGCGGCGCGAGCACCGCGCCAGCGGCATGGCCCGTCCCCCGGTGCCGGGGCGCCCGTCCGGGCGGCGCCTTCGGCGGCCCCCGGCTTGATGCCGACCTCGTGGCGGCATCCACCGGGGCCGCCCGTGGCAGCCGCAGATCCCGTATCCGGATCTCGGCCCGAGATGCTTGACAGGTTCCGTCCGTGGGCGCCACCATCTGACTTCACCCGCTGTAGCCAAAGATTCGCTCGTCGCGGTGCTGAAGCACGGCGACGGTGGGCCGGAGGCAGAGCACCGCCAGCACGACGACCGATGTCGTGCGTTGGCAGCTCACAGCTCTGGTTCCCGTAGAAGGAACTCTTTCTTTACCACCGATACCTGTAAGCCGTCCTTGTCGTTTCTATCGCTAGAACTGGAGATCGGAGGACCAGGTCGTGACCGAGACGATGCAGCCCGACGTCGGTGTCGATGGTCAGCAGCCGCAGAGCCTGGGGACGGCCGCGGCCCGCAACCTGGCGACCACGACCAAGACCGTCCCCCAGATGC
>JBOGHU010000004.1:0-16117 GCA_050742255.1 Acidimicrobiales bacterium | reverse complement strand
CCCCCGGGCGACCGGCACCCTGCCCCATGCCCGCCCCCGACCCTCCGAGCGACGGGGGGGACCGGGGCCCGCCCCCCGTCGGCCGGAGCGCAACATCGGGGTGGCCACCATGACGGGTGCCGTCCTGGCCGGCGCCGCCCTGCTGGCGTTCTCCCTGGGCAGCGGTGCCACCATGGTCCTGGTCGCGGGGATCGTGGTCGCCGCCGCCGCCGAGCTGTTCGCCGCCCTGCGGCGGGGCGGCTACCAGCCCGCCACCCTGCTGGGCCTGGTCGCCACCGCCGCCCTGGTCGCCTCGGCGTACTGGAAGGGCGAAGCCGCCATCCCCCTGGTCCTGGGGCTCACGGTGGTCTTCACCCTGCTGTGGTACCTGGTCGGCGTCACCAGGGTGGCACCGACCATCAACGTGGCGGTCAGCGTCTTCGGGGTCGCCTACGTGGGCGTGCTCGGCGCCTTCGCCGCGCTCATCCTCACCCTCCCCAACGGGATCGGCGTGCTCATCGGGGTCATCGTGGCGGTGGTCGCCAACGACATCGGCGCCCTGGCCACCGGGCGCCGCCTGGGCCAGTCCCAGATGGCGCGCGACATCAGCCCGGGCAAGAGCGTCGAGGGGTTGATCGGCGGCACGGTGGCGTCGGTGGCCGCCGCCGTCGTCGTGCTCGGGACGATCGGCATCCACCCCTGGGAGACGGGTACGGCGGTGGTTCTGGGGCTGGTGGTCTCGGTGGTGGCCCCCCTCGGGGACCTCTGCGAGTCGATGATCAAGCGGGACCTGGGCATCAAGGACATGGGGACCGTCCTGCCCGGGCACGGGGGGATGCTCGACCGCTTCGACGCCATGCTCTTCGCCCTGCCCGCCGCGTACTACGTCAGCCGCCTCCTCGAGATCTTCTGAGACAGCGCCACGGTGCCGGCACCCACGACCGTAAGCATCCTGGGCGCCACCGGGTCCATCGGCACCCAGGCCCTCGACGTCGTGCGGGGTCAGCCGGACCGCTACGACGTGGTCGCCCTGGGGGCGTCGCGCTCGGTCGGGCGGCTGGCCCGCCAGGCGGCCGAGGTCCGACCCCAGGTGGTGGCCCTGGCCGATGCCGCCCGGGCTGGCGAGCTGGAGGACCTGCTCCCGCCCGGCACCGAGGTCCTCGCCGGTCCCCGCGCCCTGGCCGATGCCGCCGCCCTCGGCGAGGTGGTGGTGAACGCGGTGGTGGGCTTCGCCGGCCTGCCCGTGACCATCGCCGCGCTGGCGGCGGGGCGACGGCTGGCCCTGGCCAACAAGGAGTCGCTGATCGCCGGCGGTGCGGTGGTCCAGCGGTTCCGCTCCACCCCGGGGGCCGAGATCGTGCCCGTCGACTCCGAGCACTGCGCCCTGCACCAGTGCCTGCGGGCCGGCCGGCCCGGCGAGGTGGCCCGCCTGGTGCTCACCGCCAGCGGCGGGCCCTTCCGGGGGCGGTCCCCGGCCGAGCTGGCGACGGTGACCGTCGAGGACGCCCTCGCCCACCCCACCTGGAAGATGGGCCCCAAGATCACCGTCGACTCCTCCACCATGATGAACAAGGGCCTGGAGGTCATCGAGGCCCACCAGCTCTTCGCCGTGCCCTACGACCGCATCGAGGCGGTCGTGCACCCCCAGTCGGTGGTGCACTCCATGGTGACCTTCACCGACGGCGCCACCGTGGCCCAGCTCTCCCTCCCCGACATGCGCCTGCCCATCGCCTACGCCCTGGCCTGGCCGGCCCGCGGCACCGTCTCCTTCGGCGCCATCGACTGGGCCACGCTGGGCCGGCTCGACTTCGAGCCGCCCGATCTCGCCACCTTCCCCTGCCTGGAGCTGGCGTTCGCCGCCGGGCGGGCCGGCGGCTCGGCGCCGGCGTGGCTCAACGCCGCCAACGAGGTGGCGGTGGCTGCCTTCCTCGAGGGAAGGATCACCTGGGGGACCATCGTCGGGGTGCTGGACGAGGCCCTCTCCGAGCATGATGGAACGGCGCTCGACGACGTCGACGTCGTGATCGACGTCGACCGCCGGGCCCGCGAGCGGACGGTCAAGATAGTCGAGAGGAGGGCGGCGGGGTGAGCGAGACGACCATGGAGCCGCACGGCGGCGCACCCCGGCCCCAGCCGGCCCCCGGGGAGCCGCCCACCCGGGGCTCGAGCTGGGCCCGCCTGGCCCTGGTGGTGGCGCTGACGGTGGCGGTGGGGGTGTGGGCGTCGCTCTCGGTGGTGGCCGTCATCGCCGCCCTGGTGGTGATCATCTTCCTGCACGAGCTGGGCCACTACCTGACCGCCCGGGCGGCGGGCATGAAGGTCACGGAGTTCTTCATCGGCTTCGGCCCCAAGCTGTGGTCCATCCAGCGGGGAGAGACGACCTACGGGGTCAAGGCCATCCCCGCCGGGGCCTACGTGCGCATCATCGGCATGAGCAACCTGGAGGAGGTCGACCCGGCCGAGGAGCACCGGACCTACCGCCACCAGTCCTACCCCCGCCGGCTGGCGGTGGCGGTGGCCGGGTCGGCCATGCACTTCCTCATGGCGTTCGCCCTCGTCTACACCATCCTGGTCGGTCTGGGGGTGCCCGACCGGGGCTCCGACCGCTGGCGGGTGGGGACCCTGAGCCAGCTCCAGGACGGGCCCAGCCCGGCGCTCGAGGCCGGTGTCGAGATCGGGGACCGCATCGTGGCCGTCGACGGCCGTCGCTTCGGGAGCTTCGACGACCTGGCCGCCTACCTGCGGGACCGCCCCGGGGAGCGGGTGTCCCTCGTGGTCGAGCGTGACGGTCGCCGCCTGGTCCTCGAGACCACGCTCACCGAGCGCCGGGAGGGCGGCGAGACCATGGGCTTCCTCGGCATCGGCCCCCAGTTCGAACGGGTCCGCACCGGGCCCGTGCGGGGGGTGGTGGATGCGGCCCAGGCGACGGGCGAGACCATGTGGCTGTCGGTGAAGGGCCTGGGCCAGGTCTTCTCGCCTGCGGGCATCTCCGGCTACCTCGACACGCTGACCCAGCAAGGTCCCGAGGGGCCCGGCCGGGCCGACGACGGGACCGGGGACAACCGGCTCGTCTCGGTGGTGGCGGTGGTCCAGGTGGCCAGCCAGGCGGGGAGCGTCGCCGGCAGCCTCCAGCTCCTGTTCCTGGTGAACGTGTTCCTGGGGGTCTTCAACCTGGTGCCGCTGCTGCCCTTCGACGGCGGGCACGTGGCCATCGCCACCTACGAGCGCATCCGCAGCCGCAAGGGCCGCCGCCACGTGGCCGACGTCACCAAGCTGCTCCCGCTCACCTACGCCGTGGTCGTCGTGCTGGCCTTCATCTTCGTGACCACCGTCTACCTCGACCTCGCCAACCCCATCTCGGTTCGGTGAGCGTGCCCCGCCGGGCCACCCGCCGGATCCAGGTCGGGTCCGTCCCCGTGGGGGGCGGCGCGCCGGTCACGGTCCAGTCCATGACCACCACCCGCACCGCCGACCACGAGGCCACCCTGGCCCAGATCTACGCCCTGGCCGGGGCGGGGGCCGACATCGTCCGCTGCACCTGCAACGACGAGGCTGCCGCCGAGGGCCTGGCCCGCCTCGTGCCCCGGTCCCCGGTGCCCGTGGTGGCCGACATCCACTTCCAGCACCGCCTGGCCCTGGCTGCCCTGGAGGCAGGCGTGCACTGCCTCCGGCTCAACCCCGGCAACATCCGCCGACCCGCCCACATCAAGGCGGTGGCGACCGAGGCCCGGGATCGGGGCGTCCCCATCCGCATCGGCGTCAACGCCGGCTCCCTCGCCCCCGACATCGAGGCCAGCCACGGCGTCACCCCCGAGGCCCTGGTGGCGTCGGCCCAGCGGGAGCTGGAGCTCTTCGCCGAGGTGGGCTTCGACGACGTCAAGATCTCGGTCAAGGCCTCCGACGTGCGCCTCATGGTCGAGGCCTACCGCCAGCTGGCCGAGACCGTCGACCACCCCCTGCACCTGGGCGTTACCGAGGCCGGCCCCCCACCGGGGGGTCTGATCAAGGCCACCGCCGGGATCGCCACCCTGCTCTGCGAGGGGATCGGCGACACCATCCGCTACAGCCTCACCGCCGACCCGGTGGAGGAGGCCAGGGCCGGGCGCCAGCTCCTGGAGGCCCTGGGCCTGCGGGAGCGCACCGGTGTCGACCTCATCGCCTGCCCGAGCTGCGGGAGAGCCGAGATCGACGTGTTCAAGGTCGCTGGTGAGGCCCAGGCCGCCCTGGCCGAGCGGGACCTGCCCCTCCAGGTGGCGGTGATGGGCTGCGTGGTCAACGGCCCGGGCGAGGCCCGCTCCGCCGACCTGGGCATCGCCGCCGGCCGCCGGCGGGGCCACCTGTTCATCCGGGGGAAGGTAGTGCGGGTGGTGCCCGAGGAGGAGATGGTGGCCGCCCTGGTGGACGAAGCAGAGAGGCTGGTGGCCGAGGGGGTGGAGGCTCGCCTGGCCCAGGCCGACGGGGGCGCCGCCGCCCAGGCCGAGGCCGACCGCCAGGCCCTCCTGTCCGACCAGGGCCACGACGTCAACGCCAGCGAGGCCCGGGTCGCGCTGATCCGCCAGCGGGCGGAGGGCTAGGGCCCTCCGGGGGTCAGTGCCGGTCCCCGGGGACGACAACGGGCTCTCCGGTCACACGACGTCGCCTGGCGACGTCGTGCGACCGGAGAAGCTCGTTGCCTGGCCGAGGCGGCCGGGGTTGAGCAGCGGTTTCACGTCGACGATGGGTGTCCCGTCCAAGGCTTCGAGGTTCCGTACTCGAACTCTCTGGCCGTCGATCGACGCGATCTCCACTTGGTGCATCCCTATCGGGTTCGGGCGATCAGCGGAGCGGGTGTTGAACACCCCTTGCTCGGGGTTCGCGATGTCGTCTCGCGGGTGCACGCGCAGGACATCGCGGCGCGCTCGGTCGAGCCACGTGAGGACGATGACCTGATCCCCTGGTCGGATGCCTTGGAGACCTTCGAGCACGGCTGGCTCGAACACCAGCCAGGCCTCGGGAGAGCCCTCGTGGCCCTGCTTGGGCGCCGACGCGGGATCGGTCAAGGGAGACTCGACCTTCCCGATCGCCATCACCTCGAAGCGAGCTCGGTTCAATGTGCGTCCTCTCAGCTGCACCGGGCGGGGCCGGCGTGCACCACCCCTCACTCGCTCCGGTCGCGGGGCCAGTAGGTGCCGAAGCCCCAGAGATGGCCTTCGGGGTCCCGGGCCGCGTAGTTGCGTGCCCCGAAGTCCATGTCGGTCGGCTCCATGACGATCTCCGCACCGGCGGCCGTGGCCGACTTCGGCAACATGGTGTCGGCCGTGGCCGACTTCGGCAACATGGTGTCGGGGCCGTAGTGCATCTCGGCGTGGGCGATGGTCCCATCGGGGCCCTCGATGACCTCGACCTCGACGAAGCCGAACGCCCGGGCGAGCCACTCCAGGGCGGCCGGGGCGTCGTCGTAGATGATCCGCAGGGTAGTGGCCGGCGCGTCGGTGCCCGCCGCGAACCCCAGGGCGGTGACGGCCTCGCTCAGGCGTCACCCGACTCTGGTACCGTCCTGAGCCGTATATCGGCAGCACGCCCATAGCGAGTGGTGGTGGTCGCCGTGGGCGGCCAGAAGGTGAGAGGTGCCATGGACATGCGTCAGACGTCGCCTCGTGGGCACCCCTGGGCCATGAACGCCTTGAGCAGAACCTTGGTCGTCCTGATGCTCACAGTCATGGTCGGTGTGGCCTCAGGACCTGCTTTCGCGCAGCGGAAGTCAGGGTCCGACGACCAGGTGCGTTTTGCCCTGTCCTTCGACGACACCAACCTGACGCCTTACACCTATCTCACGTACCAGAACCTGACCCTGGTCTGGGACACCTTGTTCTGGCACGATCTCGACAACAACGTTGTTCCGTGGATGGTGAAGTCATTCGACGTCTCTGATGACGGCATCACATGGGATCTGACGTTGCATGAAGGCTTGAAGTGGCACGATGGCGTTCCGGTTACAGCGAAAGACGTGAAGTTCACGTTCGACTACGTCAAGCAGCGCGAGCACGGCCGGTGGACGGGCGAGGTCGCCAACGTGGCCTCGGTGGAGACCGAGGGTGAGCTAGACGTCACGATCGTGCTTTCGGAGCCATCGGCCACCTTCGCCTTCCAACCGTTGGCAGACCTCCCGATCATGCCCAAGCACATCTTCGAAGAGATCGAGAACCCCGAGGGTGCCACGGAAGCGCTTCCTGTCGGTAGCGGTCCATTCAGAGTGGTCCAGTACACGCCCGGCCAGGCCTACCGGTTGCAAGCCGTCGACGACTACTTCAAGGGCCCTCCTGCGGTGTCGGAGATCGTCGCGCCCATCATCGACGACGCTTCGGCGATGTTCCTGGCGCTCAAGGCCGGTGATGTGGACGCCACCTACCGCAGCGTTCCCCCGGGTCAGATCGGTGAGTTCGAGGGCCGGGGCTTCAAGATCGCCCGTGGCACCGGTTACGGCACCTTCCGGTTGCTGTTCAACCTGGGCCGACCGGGCCCGTCCGTGCAGGAGGTCCGTCAGGCGGTGGCTCTGGCCGTCGACCAGCAGGAGCTGGTCGACACGGTCTTGAACGGCTTCGGCACACCGGGCAATCCCGGGTTCGTCCATCCCGCTTCGGAGTGGGCGAACCCCGACCTCGAGGCCGACCATGACCCTGAGGCTGCTAGAGCGCTCCTCGATGACGCCGGCATCGTCGACTCGGATGGTGACGGAGTTCGTGAAGCTGATGGCACGCCGTTGTCGTTCGAAGTGTTGGTCTACAGCTCGGAACCCGATCGGGTTCGGGCAGGAGAGCTGATGGCCGAGATGGTCGCTGATGTCGGGATCGAGCTCACCGTCCAACCCCTCGAGTTCGAGACGGTTGACGACCGGGTGGACAGGGGCGATTACGAGCTCGCCATCCTTTGGCTCACCCCGCCGTTTCAGACCGACCCCGACAGTCTCCGGCGGCTTTTTGCGTCCGACGGTGACCTGAACCGGATGGGCTACGCCAACCCGGAGTTCGACGCCTTGGCTGCCGAGCAGAGGATCCAGGTCGACGAGGATAAGCGTCGGGCGATGGTGCTTGAGATGCAGGAGATGCTGGCCGAGGACGTCCCAACACTGGTCTTCTACCACAGCGACCTGCTGTATCCGTACCGACCGACCGCGATCTCCGAATGGGCGTTCACGAAAGGTGTCGGGATCTACGACAAGACGGCGCTGCTGGAGAGCGTGAGCGCGGCTGAATCGGTTCCCACCGATGTGTCCGGGCGGGATGAGGGCGGCGGTGCGGCGGGTGGCGTGGTGGCCGTTGTCGTCGCTCTGCTCGTCGCCTTGGCGGTTGGTGGCGGAGCCCTGGCGTGGCGTCGCGCCAAGAGCAGCGCCGAGCAGTAGAGGAGGGATGGCGCTCCCTTGAGTCTGACCCGCCGGGCCGCGCAGTACGTCCTGGTGGTCATGGTCGCACTGAGCATCAACTTCACGCTGCCGAGGGCCATGCCGGGCGGGCCGCTGCGTGCCATCGCCGGCGAGGAAGCCCGGCTCCTGTCACCCGAGGCGCGCCAGGAGCTCCTCGCCCGGTACGGGCTGGACCGGCCGTTGACGACCCAGCTCGCCGACTACCTGCGCAGCGTGGCCACGGGGGACCTGGGACGGTCGTTGAACGAC
This sequence comes from Acidimicrobiales bacterium, assembly GCA_050742255.1. GTDB lineage: Bacteria > Actinomycetota > Acidimicrobiia > Acidimicrobiales > CADCSY01 > JBOGHU01. The sequence continues at coordinate 8,490 of JBOGHU010000004.1, read as the reverse complement.
AAGAGGCCGGTCACCACGCGGATCCTGGAGCGCCTGCCATGGACGCTGCTGCTCATGGGCGCCAGCCTCGTGGTGATCGTGGTCGTCGGCGTGGCCTTCGGCGTCCTGTCCGGCGCTGCCCGGACCAGCCGGGGCGGACTGGGCAGCCTCGTCGCCTTCCTGGCACTGGACGCGATGCCGCCATTCTGGATCGGCATGCTGCTGATCCTCGCGTTCAGCGTCCACCTCCACCTCCTCCCGGCCTTCGGCGCCGTCGTCCTGGATCCCGATGCGAGGGGCGCGGCGTGGCTGTTCGAGGTGGCGCGGCGGCTGGCCCTGCCCGTGACGACCCTCGTCCTGGCCGGCGTGGGCCAGACCTACCTGCTGGTGCGCTACTCGATGCTGTCGGTGATGGGCAGCGGGTACGTGCTCATGGCCCGGGCCAAGGGTCTCTCCGGTGGTCGGATCCTCTTCCGCCACGCCCTTCCCAACGCCGTGCTGCCGGTCCACACGCACGTGATGCTCGAGCTGGGTTGGTTGCTCGGGGGCGCCGTGGTCGTCGAGACCGTCTTCTCCTACCCGGGCCTCGGTCGGATGCTCTTCGAGGCCGTCCTGGCTCGTGACTACCCCTTGCTGCAGGGAGCGTTCCTGCTGCTCACCCTGACCATCATCGGGATGAACCTGCTGGCCGACCTCACCTACCCGTTGCTGGATCCACGCGTGCGCCGCGAGACGGCCACGACCTGATGCCACCTCGACGTCGGCTCGGGGCTGCCGCCACCATCGGCCTCGCCCTCGTCGGGCTGTTCGTGGCGGTGGCCCTGTCGGCCCCCGTGCTGGCGCCGTACGACCCCGCCGCACGGCCCGGCCCCCCGAACGCACCGCCGAGCGGGGCCCACCTGCTCGGGACCGACGACGTGGGCCACGACATCTGGTCTCACCTGATCCTCGGGACACGGGCCTCGGTCGTCATCGGCCTGGCGTCGGCGGCCCTCGCGACCGCGTTGGGGGCGGTGCTGGGTGCAGCTGCCGGCTACTCCCGAGGATGGGTGGACGCGCTGGTCTCTCGGTCGGTGGACGTGAGCCTGGCCCTGCCGACGCTGCCCCTGCTGGTCGTGCTGGCCGCCTTCCTCGGGCGGAGCCTGTTCCTCCAGATCCTCGTCATCGCCGCCCTGGCCTGGGCGCGACCGGCTCGGATCATCCGCGCCCAGGTCATGGGAGCGTTGACCCGAGGCCATGTCCAGGCGGCGGAGGTCATGGGCGCCCAGGCCGGCTGGATCCTCACCAGGCACGTGTCGTACTACACGGTCCCGCTCCTCATCCCTCTCTTCGTCCGCGTGGCGATGATCGCGGTCGTGCTCGAAGCCTCGCTGGCCTTCCTCGGGCTGGGCGACCCGTCCCGCATCAGCTGGGGGACCATGCTGTTCTGGGCGAACTCCCGCGGCGCGTTCCTCGGCGAGCAGTGGCTGTGGTGGGTTCTTCCCCCGGGTGTGGCGATCGCGACCCTGGTCGTGGCCTTCGCCCTCGTCGGGGTGGCCATCGAGGACCGGGTCAACCCATCCCTGGACGCCAGCCGAGTGCCCGTTGCTGCTCGAGCTTGACCACGTCCGCATCGCGTACCCGACCTGGCGTGGCCCGGTTGAGGCGGTGCGCGGCGTCGACCTGGGGCTCAGCGCCGGTGAGTGCCTCGGTCTGGTCGGAGAGTCCGGTTCGGGGAAGAGCACCCTCTGCCGGTCCCTGCTCCGGCTGTTGCCCCGAACGGCTGAGGTGTCAGGGCGGATGCTCCTCGACGGCCGGGACATCCTCGCCATGGGAGCGGATGAGCTCCGAGCGCTGCGGGGGAACCGCATCTCGTTGGTGCCCCAGGGGGCGATGAGCGCCCTCAACCCGACCATCACCGTGGGCGCCCAGGTGGTCGAAGCCGTTCGCGCCCACGCGCCGGTCCTCGCCCGTCGAGCGCGGGAGCGCGCCGTGGAGCTGTTCGAGGCCACCGGGCTCGAGGAGCGTGACCTGGGCCGCTACCAGCACGAGTTGTCGGGCGGGATGAGGCAGCGGGTCGTCATCGCCATGGCGCTGGCCGGCAGCCCTGACGTCCTCGTGGCCGACGAGCCCACGACCGGGCTGGACGTGGTCTTGCAGGGCCAGGTCCTGAGGCTCCTCAAGCACCTCCAGCGAGAGCTCGGCTTGGCGATGGTGCTGGCCTCCCACGATCTGCGGGTGGTGCTGCGAGCCTGCGACCGCGTCGCCGTCATGTACGGGGGCAAGGCGGTCGAGGTGGGACCGGCGACGACCATGGCCACCACCCCGCGCCACCCCTACACGAGAGCGCTCCTCGCGGCCATGCCGGAGCTGACCGGGTCGGCGGCCCCTCGGCGATGGTCGGCGATCCCGGGGCGGTCCCCGGACCCCCTCCATCCTCCGCCGGGGTGCCCGTTCCACCCACGGTGCCCCCATGCGCGTGAGGACTGTGCGGAGCGGGAGCCGCCTCCTTCGACCATCGGGGACACCACGGTGGCCTGTCTTCTGTACCGCACAGGCCAGCCAGCGCCTGTCCTCGGCGGCCACGGCGACAGGGGGCCTGCGACCGCGATGCCAGCCGATCGCCGGCGCTCGAGCACGGAGGTGGTGATCGGCACAGCCGAGCTGACCAAGGTGTTCACCCCGCGCCAGGGCCCCCTTCGTCGCAGGGCACGAGCGACCGCCCTCCACGACGTGACGCTCACGATCCATCGTGGCGAGGCAGCGGGGGTCGTGGGCGAGAGCGGTTCGGGCAAGACGACGCTGGCGCGCCTCCTCCTCCGACTCCTGGTCCCGACCGGGGGCCAGGTCGTGGTGGGCGGCCGGGATCTGGCGTCCCTCGCCCGGGACGAGCTGCGCAGGTACCGGCGGAACATCGCCATGATCACGCAGGATCCCTACGACGCCCTGCACCCGGGGATGCGCGTCGAGCAGATCGTCGCCGAACCTCTCGACATCGCCGGGATGCGGGCGCGTCGAGGACGGGCCAGGGTCGCGGACGCGCTGGAGCGAGTCGGTCTCGAGCCTGCGGTCGAGCTGCTCGGTCGTTACCCGGCTCAGCTCAGTGGCGGGCAGCAGCAGCGCGTCGCCCTGGCCCGGGCCCTGGTCGGCGAGCCGGAGGTGCTCGTGGCCGACGAACCCACCTCCATGCTGGACGCGTCGGTGAGGGGCAGCATCCTCGACGTCCTCCGGGAGCTGAAGTGCCGGGCCGGGCTCACCATGCTCGTCATCACCCACGACCTCGTCGAGGCGGCCTACCTGTGTGACTCCATCTACGTGCTCCGGGCCGGTGAGGTGGTCGAGCACGGTCCCGCCCGAGAGTTGCTGGGCTGCCCGAGCCACCCCCACACGAGGGCCTTGGTGACGGCTTCGTCCGACCCCTTGGCGATGGGGACGCGCTGACCTGCCGGGGCGGGCTAGGCACCACGGGGCGGTGCCCGACCGGGACCGCGGCACAGCTGGCGCTCGGCACGCCGCGGATCGTTGTCGACCCGGAGCCCGTGCAGGTGGAGGGCCTGGGCCATGTTGGTGAGGAAGCGGGTGGGCGTGAGAGGGGCCTGGGTCGCCTCCAGGAGCTCGGCCAGCTGGCCGCACCGGAGGGCCCGGCGGGCGGCGGCCACCCCTGTGGGCGAGACCGTCGCTGGGAGCGCCGCTCCCCGGGCGGCCAGGCGGGCCACCACCCACGCCGGGTCCAGGACCTTCTCGTGGCCGGGGCGTTGGCGCTGGGTGAGGAGGATGCGCCCTCCCAGGGAGTCGCCCAGCCCGAGGAGGTCGACCACCCCGACGTCGGTGCCCGCCGCGAACCCCAGGATCCCGACGTTGCCGGAGGCGACGGCGGCCCCGATGCCGAGCCCGGGGTCGAGGTCGAGCAGGTGGGCCGGCTGGCCCGCCGGCCGCAGAGCCAGGAGCCCCCGGCCCGCCACCGCCCACGAGCGGGCCTCACGACCCATCTGGGCCCACTCGCTCGCGCCGTAGTCGGCTACCACCACCGGGTTGGGCTGGGAGGCGGCGTCGGCGTAGAAGCGGCGCTCGTCGGCGATCATCCCTGGCCCGACCGGGTCGTACGGGGGGCGGAGGCCGGCGGAGGTCGCCGCCCAGGCCAGTACGGTCGCCGCCGCCCCCAGGCGGAGGGCGCCGCCGGCCACCACCACCATCACGGGCATGGCCAGGCCGAAGAGGGCGGGGAGGAGGAGCCGGCCGTGCATGAAGTCGCCGCCGACGCGGACCACGTAGGCCCCGTGCAGGAGGGCGCCGACGACCGGGGCGCCCAGGAGCAGGGCGCTTGCCCCGCCCCGCCGGCTCAGGCGGACGGCGAGGGCCAGGGCCAGGGCCCCGACCACCGCCAGCGGCACGGCCAGCCGGTAGGTGCCGACCAGGTCGCCGAGGTAGTACCAGCCCTGGCTCCAGCGGGCCATGGACGCCTCCTTGGCGAAGGCGGCGTTGGGCACCAGGGCGGCGTAGTACCCCATGCGGAAGACCTGGTACAGCAGTGGCAGGGCCAACCCGGCGCCGAGCAGAGCCCCCCGGCGGCGCCACGAGCCGCCCGTCACGGCGAGCAGGGCGACCAGGAAGGCGACGCTGAAGACGGCGAGATCGGGCCGCACCAGCGGCCCCAGGCCCATCGTCGCCGCCCCGGCCAGCGAGAGCCCTCTGGGTGGCGGCCGGGTCCCGGGGCCGGGGCGGTGCCGGGCCAGGAGCCAGAAGCACCCACCCAGCCAGCAGAAGGTCAACCCGGTCTCGAGCCCGGAGGTGGCGAAGTCCCACATCGGTGGCACGGCGACCACCACCAGCGCGCCCAGGGGGACCACGGGCCCCGACCGGTGGGACAGCCGGACCAGGCGGAGCGAGGCGAGGGTGGCGAGGAGGAGGCCGGCGAGGGTGAGGCCGAGGCCCAGCAGCACCGACAGCCGCTCCACCGGGACCGGGAGGAGGAGCCGGGACCCGGCGAGCAGCGACGTCCACAGCGGGCTGGTGGCCGCCTCGACCCGCTCGCCGGCGTTGAACACCGGCCCGTTCCCGGCGAAGATCTGGTCCACCACCCGGAGGGTGATGAAGGCGTCCTCGGCGACCCAACGCCGGGCCCATCCGGCGCCGGCGAGGAAGGCGGGGGGGACCGTCAGGCTGGCGGCGGCGCTGAAGCGGGCGACGGAGCCCCCCGCCGGGCCCGGGGCGATCTCCCGAGCCGCGGCGGGGCCCGGGTGGGGGACCTGGTCCGCTGGCACCAGCACGGTGGTTCCCGCCTCCACCCGCCCCATCCTTGCATCCTCGGTCCGTGGGTCGGCAAGGGTGGCGGTCGGAGCGGGCCACGGCCCGGCCACCGCTCGCCTCCACCCTGCCCGGTAGCCTCGGCGGGCGATGCCCAGGAAGCCGGTGCTCACCCCCCAGGCCGAGGACTTCCCCCGCTGGTACCAGGACGTGGTGGCCAAGGCCGAGCTGGCCGAGAACGGCCCGGTGCGGGGCACCATGGTCATCCGTCCCTACGCCTACGCCGTGTGGGAGCGGATGCAGGCGGAGCTGGACCGCCGCATCAAGGCCACGGGAGCCGAGAACGCCTACTTCCCGCTCTTCATACCCGAGAGCTACCTGCGCCGGGAGGCCGACCACGTCGAGGGGTTCAGCCCCGAGCTGGCGGTGGTGACCCACGGCGGCGGCAAGGAGCTGGAGGAGCCGGCGGTGGTGCGCCCCACCAGCGAGACCGTGATCAACAGCTACTTCGCCAAGTGGGTGCAGAGCTACCGGGACCTGCCCCTGCTCATCAACCAGTGGGCCAACGTGGTGCGCTGGGAGCTGCGCCCCCGCCTGTTCCTGCGCACCACGGAGTTCCTCTGGCAGGAGGGCCACACCGCTCACGCCAGTGAGGCCGAGGCTGCCGCCTACGCGGCCCGGATCCTGTCGGAGGTGTACGAGGACTTCATGGTGAACGTGCTGGCCATCCCCGTCCTCACCGGGCGCAAGACCGCCCGGGAGCGCTTCGCCGGTGCCGTCAACACCTTGACGTGCGAGGCCATGATGGGCGACGGCAAGGCCCTCCAACTGGGCACCAGCCACGAGCTGGGGCAGAACTTCGCCCGGGCCTTCGGCACGAGGTTCCTCGACGAGGAGGGCGAGGAGTCCCACGTGTGGCAGACCTCGTGGGGCGCCTCCACCCGCCTGGTGGGGGGTCTCATCATGGCCCACGGCGACGACGCCGGCCTCCGCCTGCCCCCCCGCCTGGCGCCCACCCAGGTGGTGGTCGTGGTGGTCCGGGACGAGGAGGGGGCCGGCGATCGGGCGGTGGGGCTCCACGCCGAGCTCACCGGAGCGGGCGTGCGGGCCGTGCTCGACGACCGGGTCGACGCCAGCTTCGGCCGCCGCAGCGTCGACTGGGAGCTGAAGGGCGTGCCGGTGCGGGTGGAGGTCGGCCCCCGGGACCTGGCCCAGGGGGTGGTGACCATGGTCCGCCGTGACACCAGGGCCAAGGTCCCCGTCCCGGTGGGCGAGCTGTCGGAGCGGGTGGCCGAGACCCTCGGGGAGGTGCAGCGGTCGCTGCTGGCCGCGGCCACCGAGCGTCAGGACTCCCGTACCGTCGACGTCGCCACCGCCGAGGAGGCGGCCGAGGCGACGACGACCGGCTTCGCCCGCCTCCCTTGGGCCGCCCTGGGCACCGGCGGGGAGGACCGCCTGGCCAGCGCCGGCGTCACGGTCCGCTGCCTCCGCCGGGCCGACGGGGCGCTGCCGACCGGCGACGACGACCCCGCGGTGGTGGCCGTCGTGGGAAGGGCCTACTGAGGGTCTATACTATAAGGCGGTTTCCGTTGGATTCGTCCGGTTCGTCGGACCCCTAGAGGCGTGGGCCCAGCCCACGCCTCTTCTGTGTCGGGTTCGGCGTCGGCGCTGTGGGAGGGGGTGAAGATGAGCACGACCGGAATGGTCCAGGAGCTGGCCATGCCCGTGGTGGAGGGCCAGGGCCTCGAGCTGTACGACGTCGAGCTCGTCGGCGCCACCCTCCGGGTGCTGGTCGACGGGGCCGGCGGCGTCGACCTCGACACCTTGAGCGAGCTGTCCCAGAGGCTGTCCTCGGCCCTCGATCGGGCCGACCTGATGCCGGGCCGCTACACCCTGGAGGTCTCCAGCCCCGGCCTCGAGCGTCCGCTGCGCACCCGCGCCCACTTCGAGGCCGTGGTCGGCTCCCGGGTCCGGGTCAGGACCGTCCCCGGCACCGAGGCGGGCCGTCGGGTGGAGGGGGTGCTGGCGGCCGTCGACGACGAGGGGTTGCTGATCGCCGGTGACGAGGGCGGTGCCGCGGACGGGTCCCGCCTGGCCTGGGACCAGGTCGAGCGGGCCCGCACCGTCTTCGACTGGGCCCGGGGGCGGCGCGGGTCCCGGAGGAGGGCGGGCCCATGAGCGCCAACTTCGAGATGCTGGAGGCCCTCCAGGCCCTGGCCCGGGAGAAGGGGATCTCGGTCGACACCCTCCTCGATGCCCTGGCCAACGCCTTGGTCTCGGCCTACAAGCGGATGCCCGGCTCGGCCGAGGAGGCGTACGTGACCATCGACGCCGAGTCCTTCGAGATCCGGGTCTACGGCCAGGAGCTGGACGAGGACGGCAACGTGGTCCGGGAGTGGGACGACACCCCCCACGACTTCGGCCGGATCGCCGCCCAGACGGCCAAGCAGGTGCTGACCCAGCGGGTCCGGGAGGCGGAGCGGGAGCTCAAGTACGAGGAGTACGCGGGACGCGAGGGTGACATCGTGACCGGGATCATCCAGCAGACCGACAGCCGCTTCACGCTGCTCGACCTGGGCAAGGTGGAGGCGCTGCTGCCCCAGGCGGAACAGGTGCCCTACGAGCGGCCCGAGCCCGGCACCCGCCTCAAGGCCTACATAGTCGAGGTGCGCAAGAACCCTCGTGGTCCCCAGATCGTCGTCAGCCGGACCCACCCCGGCCTCATCAAGCGCCTCTTCGAGCTGGAGGTACCCGAGATCGCCGACGGCATCGTGGAGCTGCGGGCGGTGGCCCGCGAGCCCGGCCACCGGACCAAGATCGCGGTGTGGTCCAACGACCACAACGTGGACCCGGTGGGGGCGTGCGTCGGGGCGCGGGGGGCCAGGGTCCGCATGGTCGTCAACGAGCTCCGTGGCGAGAAGATCGACATCGTGCCCTACTCCACCGAGGTGGAGGACTTCATCATGAAGGCGCTGTCGCCCGCCCGGGTCAAGGAGGTCCGCATCGACGAGGAGACAGGAACGGCCGAGGTGATCGTTCCCGACTACCAGCTCTCGCTCGCCATCGGCAAGGAAGGCCAGAACGCCCGCCTGGCGGCCCGGCTGACCGGGTGGCGGGTCGACATCCGCAGCGAGAGCCAGCTCGCCGAGGAGGAGGCGGGCTACGGCGGGGAGGAGTGGGCCGAGGGCGAGTGGGTGCGGGACCCCGGCTCGGAGGAGATGGTGTGGCGCCCGGCCGGGGGGGGCCCGGCGGTCACCGCCGAGGAGTGGCGCCACGGCGACGCCGAGC
>JBOGHU010000003.1:0-27222 GCA_050742255.1 Acidimicrobiales bacterium | reverse complement strand
CTGCCGGTGGCCCGGGCGGCCGAGCTGCTGGCTGACGCGCTGGGCGCGCCAGTGTCCACGGGCTGGCTGGCCGGCATCACCCTCGAAGCAGCCGACGGGCTGGAGGGCTTCTTGGACGAGCTGCGCCGTCAGCTCATCGCCGCTGATGTGCTGCACGCCGACGAGACCGGGGCGCGCATCTCCGGGGCGCGCTGGTGGTTCCACGTCGCCTGCACCGACTTGTTGACCCTGCTCGACTGCCACGACCGCCGCGGTGTGGCCGCCTTCGCCGACATGGCGGTGCTGCCGTTCTTCTCGGGCGTGTTGGTCTCCGATGGCTGGAAGCCCTACTGGTCGGTCGGCGCCGCCGAGCACGCCTTGTGCTGCGCCCACCTGCTGCGCGACCTCGCCTCGGTCGCCCAGGTCGCTACCCAGCAACCCTGGGCCGACGCCATGGCCGACCTGCTGGTCCAGGCCAAGCGGGCGGTCGACGCCGCCGGCAACGACGGGCTCGACCGCCGTCAGCTCCGCTCCCTACGGGCCCGCTACACGCGCATCCTCACCATCGGCTGTGCCGCCAACCCCGAGCCGGCGCCGGGCCGCAAGCGCAACGCCCTCGAGCGCGAATCGTGGAACCTGCTCCGACGCCTCGATACCCAACGCCACGACGTGCAACGGCACTGGACGAACCCCGCCGTGGCGTTCGACAACAACCAGGCCGAGCGCGACGTGCGCATGGTCAAGCTGCAGCAGAAGATCTCCGGCTGCTTCCGAACCCTCGCCGGCGCCCGCGCCTTCTGCGCCGTGCGCTCCTATCTCCAGACCGCCGCCAAACACGGCGTCGGCCAACTCGACGCCCTGACCCGCCTCTTCAACGGTCACCCGTGGATGCCGCCATCCACCGCCGCCGGCCCCTGACCCCACAAAGGGCCTGAACAGTTACTTACCGTCGACCGTCGACCCGACCACGGACTCACGAAGAGCGCCTCCCTTGTGGTGAGCGCACCAGTGTCCGAGCCCATCGCAGGCCTGAGCAGAACCGCCCGCATAGCCCATAACGTTCAGCTGACACGTCTCCGAACTCCACTTGGAGAGCGTCTCCGTACGCCGGGTCGGGGGGACAGGCCGAACGTGCGAGAGACTCGCCCCGAATCGCGGCGGCGACCGTCCCTATAATCCGGTCCGCGCTCCCACATAATCCGCTTCGTGCTCCCCGCGAGGCGCTTCGTTGGTTCGTATCCGCGGCCTGAGGCTTCGCGGGCGTCACCGGCGATCAAGCATTGAACCCTCACGGCACAGGAACCTCTCCCGTCTCCGGCCAGTGGCGCGGCAGTCTCGCTGGCGACGGTTGGCGCTGTCGTCATCCTGCATTGCCGCGCGGAACCCACCGTCCACCGCTGTCACGTAGCTGCGTCTGTCCGCTTCGCCCGCGGATGCCTGGCGGTAACCGATACTCCGCCGTGACCTCTGCGTACGCTCCTCGTCGCTCGCGTTCCCATTTGTGTCGAGCCTCGCCGGTGGCGCTGTCCCTGCCTGGGGTGCCAGGCGTCGCTCTCCGGTGCCTGGCCCTCACCACACCAGGGTGCGCCGCCGGAGAACGGTGCGGCACCGGAGAACGGCTCGGCGATGCGCTCAGCCACCGCCGTGGCGGTGGAGGGGGTGGGAGGCGCTCACCTCGTCCTGGTCGTCCTCCCACACCGGTTCACAGGTGAGCTGGCAGCGCTGCTGGCCGAGACGACCCCGCAGGAACAGGACGAGGTGGTCGAACATCCCCGACAGGTTGTGGAGCAGGATGCGAGGCAGGGAGTACCGGCACGGGTGCCCCGACTTGCGGATGCCCAGGGGGGAGACCCGGTCGACGTGGGTCGACACGCGGTTCCCCTCGATGACGACGTGCACGCTGTCGGTCGGGGTGACCTCCCGGAACGACACCTTGCCCGGGTGGAACATCCCGCCGAGGCGGGAGTCCCGGTGGAACCTCCCGCTCGCCTCGAGCTCCCCGAACAGCTCCTCGACGCCGGCGGTGGTGAGCTCGGTGGTCTGCTCCCGCAGCCCCGGGCCCCTCACCCCGGGTGATCGTGGCCACTCGCTCGAGCCCGGCATCCTGCCTCCTCCTCGTCGGGGCCGACCACCCGACATCGCTGCTGCCCCTCATACGTGGCTGAGCCACACCCTGGATCTGGAGGCCGGGTCGGCCGGTCAGGGGGCGACGGTCATCGGCCGGGCGAAGTAGCAGGCGCACCGGTGGCCCTGACCTCGATCGACGAGCTCGGGAGCCTCGTCAGCGCAGCGAGGCTCCGCCTTCCAGCACCGGGTCCGGAACCGGCACCCCGACGGGGGGTCGCTGGGGCTGGGTACGTCACCGGCGAGCACGATGCGCTCCCGCCCTCGCTCCCGCACCGGGTCGGGGACCGGCACGGCCGAGAGCAGCGCCTGGGTGTACGGATGCGAGGGGCGCTCGTAGATGTCGTCGCGGTCGCCGATCTCCACCAGGCGGCCGAGGTACATCACGGCAACCCGGTCGGAGATGTGGCGCACGACCGAGAGATCGTGAGCGATGAAGAGGTAGGACAGTCCGAGGTCTCTCCGCAGGTCATCGAGCAGGTTGATCACACCGGCCCGGACGCTGACATCCAGGGCGGACACCGGCTCGTCGAGGACGACGAGGGACGGATCGAGGATGAGCGCCCGGGCGACGCCGATCCGCTGGCGCTGACCCGTCGAGAACTCGTGAGGGTAGAGCGCTGCGTGCTCGGGCTGGAGCCCGACGCGCTCCAGCAACTCGGTGGCCCTCGACCGGGCCCGGCGCCGGGAGATGCCGGCGATCACCAGCGGTTCGGCCACCGATGCCCACACCGGCATCCTGGGATCCAACGAGCCGAAGGGGTCTTGGAACACGATCTGGAACCGACGGCGCAGGCGGCGCAGCTCACGGCGGGAGGCGTGGAGCACGTCGGTGCCATCGAAGCGGACCGAGCCGCTGGTGGGCTCCAGGAGGCGGAGGACGCAGCGCGCCAGGGTCGACTTGCCGCAGCCGGACTCCCCCACCAGCCCCAGCGTCTCCCCGGCGGCGATGTCCAACGACACACCGGCGACGGCAGAGACGCGCGCCCGCCCGCCCTTGCTTCGCGGCCCCGGGAACTCCTTGTGGAGGTGGCGGACTTCCAGAAGCGGACCGCCGGTCACCGGTCGATCCCAATGGCCGGCGTCACGTCCTCGGCGTGGTGACAGGCGGCTTCGACCTCACCCAGAGCCCTCATCCCCGGATCCTCGGTGAGGCAACGATCGCTGGCGAACTTGCAGCGGGGATGGAAGGCGCACCCCGACGGGGGCCGCAGCAGCGACGGCAGCCTTCCCTCGATGGGAACCAGGCGAGAGTGGGCCGACCCGGTGAGCCGGGGCAGAGCTCCCAGGAGGCCCCGGGTGTAGGGATGACGAGGGTTCGAGTACACCTGGTCGGCTGAGCCCCGCTCGACGATGCGTCCGGCGTACATCACCGCAACTTGCTCGACCATGCCTGCCACCACCCCCAGATCGTGACTGATGAGCACCACGGCCACGTCGTGGTCGCGACGCAGCCGGTTCAACAACTCCAGGATCTGAGCCTGGATGGTGACGTCGAGGGCGGTGGTGGGCTCATCGGCGATGAGCACATCGGGGTTGTTGGCCATGGCCATGGCGATCATGGCCCGCTGGCACATGCCGCCGGAGAACTCGTGAGGGTACTGCCGTGCCCGGCGACCCGGCTCGGGGATCCCCACCGCGTCGAGCAGCTCCGCGGCTCGGTTGCGTGCGTCTCGTCGAGACACGTCTCGGTCGTGGACGCGGATGCCTTCGGCGATCTGGTGACCAACGGTGAGCACCGGGTCCAGCGCGGTGACCGGATCCTGGAAGATCATGCCGATGTGCGCTCCCCGTACCCGACGGAGCTCCCTCCCTCCCGCCCCGAGAAGTTCGGCGCCGCGGTAGCGAACCGAACCGGTCACGATGGTCGTCGAGGGCAAGAGGCCCAGCACCGCCAGCATGGTGACCGACTTCCCGCACCCCGACTCGCCGACGAGCCCGACTGCCCCACCTTCGTCAACCCTGAGATCCACCCCCCGCACGGCGCGGGCCCGACCAGCCTCGATGGGGAAGCTGACGTGAACGTCGTGGACCTCGAGAACCGGCTGGGCGATGCCGCAAGGCTATGCGCCCGTGGCTGCGGGGAGCCATCACGCCCCATCTCTTGCAGCCGCCAGCACCCGTTCTCGGCCCATCTCCACCGGTAAGTGTCTTCACCATCTAGATGAGGACCGGAACTACCGGACCGCTGCGAAGGAAGATATGGTGTCGCCGCTCTCTATTCGCAGGCCGGAGGAGGGGTTTCGGTGCGCGCACGACTGACCGGGTTCATGATGGTGATGGCCGTGGTGGCTGCCGCCTGCGGAGGTGACGGCGACACCACGAACGGCCAGGGACAGTCCGCCACCACCCAGACCCCTCCGGCGGGTGAGGTCGACCGCGACGCCACCATTCGAATCGCGGCACAGGAGGACGACTGGGACGACAACCAGGCCGAGAAGTCGTCGGCCTTCGCCTACGTCCTCAACGTCAACGTGTACGAGCCGCTCATCTACCTCAACAGCGACTACACGTTCTCGCCCGGTCTCGCCGAGAGCTGGGAGCTCATCGAGCCCAACACCTGGCGCTTCCACCTCCGCGAGGGGGTCAAGTTCCACGATGGCAGCGACTTCGACGCCGACGACGTGATCTGGACCTGGCAGACCCGCCAGGTCGACATGGAGGGCAACACCCTGTCGACGGTGGCCAACACCCTGGGACCGGACTCGGTGACCAAGGTCGACCAGTTCACCGTCGACTTCACCCCAGTGGAGACCAACCTCCGCTTGCCCGAGCAGATCGTGCACCCCGAGGGCTCCATCCTCCCCGAGGGCCAGCACAACGACACCCCTCCCTACGCCAGCACCGGGCCCTTCAAGATCGTCGACTACGTACCCGGCGAGTCGGTCACGGTCGAGCGCTTCGAGGACTACTGGGGCACCACGCCGCAGGTCAGGCGGCTCGAGGTGCAGTTCATCCCCGACCCCCAGGCCCGCATCCAGGCCCTCCAGGCCGGCCAGGTCGACTTCGTGATCGACGTGCCCCCCGAGGCCGTCTCCGGCCTCGAGGCTGACGACTCCATACGGGTGGTCAAGTCCCCGCCGGGCCGGAACCACCTCATCTACATCAACAAGAACGAAGATCGTGTCACCGCCGACCCCGCCGTTCGGGAGGCGATAGCCCTGGCCGTCGACCCCGAGTCCTACGTGGAGGTCGTGCTCGAGGGCAACGGTGAGCCCGGACGGTGGATGGCTCCGCCGTCAGTGCTGGGGGACGCAGCCGACTTGGTCGACCCAGTCCCCTTCGACGCGGACGAAGCCCGCCGGGTCCTCGACGAGGCGGGTTGGGAGGTTGGCGACGACGGCATCCGGGAGAAGGATGGCCGCACGCTGTCTCTCATCCTCCTCGGCCAGCAGGAGGTGGCCGAGACAGCCGTGACCCTCATCGAGAGCCAGCTGGAGGACCTGGGCATGGCGGTCGAGACCATCCAGCCCGTCGACCGCGCCGCCCGAAACGCCGTCTACGACCAGGGCAATGGCGACTTCGACCTCGACCTCGAGCCGCCAAACCAGAACGACGGCAACCCGGCGTTCCTGCCCGTGCTGCGCATGTTCTCCAAGAACGCCAACACCGCGCAGTTCGCCCCCGGTGCCGACTTCGACGCCATCGCCGAGCGGTCCCTGGCGGCCAAGACCACCGAGGAAGCGCAGGTGGCGGCGGCGGAGATGATGCAGAACCTCCTCAACACCCACCACATCGTGGTGCCGCTGGCGGGGGTGTTCCGCATCTATGCCATGGAGACCAGCGTGCAACTGGGAGATCCCCATCCGTCGTTCACCAACCAGGTCTGGACGTCACTGAGCAAGTCGACGGGCTGAGCAGGTCGGCTTGCTGAGCTCGGCCTGAGCCATGGGCCGGTACGTGGCCCGACGCCTGCTGGTCGCCGTGCCAACGCTCCTCGGCTTGTCGCTGCTCATCTTCATCCTCATCTCACTCGCCCCCGGAGACCCGGCGGAGGAGCTGACGAGGCAACGGTTCGGCTCGGTCGAGCCCACCGAGACCGACGTGGCCAGGACCCGGGCCGAGCTCGGCCTCGACCGTCCCGCCGTCGAGCAATACGTCTCGTGGCTGGGAGGTGCGATCACCGGTGACCTCGGCACCGGATTCAACCGGGGCATCGCGGTGTCGACCGAGATCTGGCAGGCGTTCAGGATCACCCTCGGTCTTGCCATCCTCGCAGTGGTGCTGGTGATGGCGGTGGCGATCCCCCTCGGCATCGCGGCGGCCATGCTCCACAATCGGTGGCCCGACCACGTGCTGCGGTTCCTGACCCTCGTTGGTGCCTCGGTGCCCGGCTTCTTCCTCGCCTATGTGCTCATCTACCTCTTCTCCGTGCGCCTCGGCTGGCTCCCGGTCGCCGGACGAGGAGGCCTTGACCACATGCTGCTGCCGGCGGTCACGCTGGCGGTCGTGCCCACAGCCATCGTGTCTCGCCTCCTCCGATCCAGCCTCCTGGAGACCTTCGGCGAGAACTACGTGCGCGCTGCCCGGGCCAAGGGCCTGTCGGCGACCGCGGTGGTGGTCCGGCACGGGTTGCGCAACGGCGCCATCCCGGTCGTCACGTACCTGGGGACGCTCCTGGCCGGACTGCTCGATGGTGTGCTGATCGCCGAGTTCATCTTCGCCTGGCCCGGCCTCGGCCGGCTCACGTTGGAGTCCATCGGTGCCCGCGATTACCCCATGGTCCAGGGGATCGTCCTCGTCGGGGGAGCGCTCTACGTGATCCTCAACCTGGCGGTCGACCTCTCCTACCGGTTGCTCGACCCCCGGATCCGCCTGGAGGGCGCTCATGCCCGGGCCTGAGGCCGACACGGACGTGAGGTCCCCGGCCCGGGCGGGTGCCCTTCGGCGCCTTCTCAGGGACAAGGCGGCCGTGGTGGGCCTGGGCATCGTCGTCGTTGTCACGCTGGCTGTCTTGTTCGCCCCCTGGGTCTCAACGCACGACCCCATCGACCAGGACGTGGCCGACCGCTACGCGCTCGCCAGCGCAGAACACCCGCTGGGCACCGACGAGCTCGGTCGCGACACGCTCTCGCGGCTGCTACACGGTGGCCGCTACAGCCTGGGCATGGCTCTGGCCGCCAGCGTCGGGATCACCCTCCTTGGCCTCGCGCTCGGCCTCGCATCGGCCAGCTTCGGTCGCGCCGTGGACACGATCATCAACCGGGTCGCCGACGTCTTCCTCGCGCTACCCACGTTGGTGCTGATGCTCGTGGTCGTCGGCCTGCTGGGCCAGGGCCTCCGCAACCTCATCATCTCCGTGATCCTCGTGGGTTGGCCGACCTACGCCCGAGTGGTGCGGGGCATGGCCTTCTCCGTTCGAGAGCGCGAGTTCGTCACGGCCGCCGAAGGGGCTGGAGCTGGGAGGACGCGCATCGCCATCCGTCACCTCGCTCCCAACGTGATCGGGCCGGTGATCGTGCTGAGCACCATCGACCTGGGCCGCGTCCTCCTGGCGGTGTCAGCCCTGTCCTTCCTGGGGTTCGGTGTCACCTCGCCCACGCCGGAGTGGGGCGCCATGCTGTCCGATGCTCGCGGCTTCTTCACGTCACACCCTGAGCTCATCTTCCCCCCCGGCATCGCCATCACGGTGATGGTCCTCGCCTTCAACCTCGCCGGTGACGGCCTCCGGGACGTGCTCGATCCCCACAACATCGAGGGCGGGGCCCGGTGGGATCGCCGCCGGCGAGCGGCGATCGAACCCGATGGTGTGGCTGTCACCGAGGCCGTCGAGACGCCGATGTCATCGACCGGGCACCGGCTGGTGCGCTCGTTCACGGGCGTGAGGGGTCGCTGACTGAACGGTCCCGCGTGGGGCACTGCCTGCATCCATGTTCGGCGGGAGGTGTCGCCACTCTCCGGTGCCCCACCCTGATCCGGTGAGGATCTGGCACCGGAGAGCGTGAGGCGGGGGTCGGCTGGTCAGGGCGGCGCGTGCCGGTCGTCCGGCGGGTCCACCGCCGACCACCCTCGCCACTCGGCGATCACGACCTCGATGGCGGGGCCCTCGGGTGGGCGGGCGGCGTACTGGGCGTAGCGGGCCACCAGGGCGGCGATCGCCCGGGCATGGGTGTCCGTGCCGGGGTCCACCACCCGGGCCGGTCCGGCCAGGCGGACCCACCACAGCGCCGACCAGTCGGCGTCGTCGTAGTGGTCCACCAGCACCGTGGCGGTCCCGGTGCGGCGCACGTTGGCCACCCGGGCCAGCTCGCCACCCCGCTTGGGCTTCCAGTCCACCGCGGTGACCAGCCGCTCGAGTCGACCCGTCACGGCGAAGGTGACCGGCACCAGGTGGGCCCGACCGTCGGTCCGGACCGTGGCCAGGTGGGCCACCCGGGCACCCTCGACCAGCGATCGAGCCCGCTCGCGGTCCATCGTCGACCATGGTGTCCCACCGCGGGCGGCCCGGCGAGTTGCCCGTAGGCTGAGAACATGGCCGGCTCCGAGGACTCCACCGTCGACGCGCCCGCCGAGCCGCCCATCACGCAGGGCCGCTGGACGGCCCAGTGGCTGGAGCTCCACGACGAGGTGGTCACCACCGGGTTGTGCACCGGGTGCGCCGCCTGCGTCATCGCCTGCCCCCACGACGTCATCGGCTACGACCACGTCGAGGGCGGCTACCGCCCCTACCACCTGGAGGAGGAGCTGGGCCCGGGCGACTGCGGCCACGGTCGGCGGGGGTGCACGTCCTGCACACGGGCCTGCCCTCGCTTCCGGGCCTGGGAGTTCGAGGCCGACACGCACCTGTTCGGGCGTCCCCGCACCGAGGAGGAGGTGGACGGCGTCAGCAAGGACGTCATCCTGGCCCGGGCTTCGGACGAGTTCGTCCAGCGAGTGGGCCAGGACGGCGGCCTCGTCTCGGCCCTGCTCATCTGGGCCCTCGAGCACGGCTACATCGACGCCGCCCTGGTGTCCTACCTCGAAGGGGACGGCACGTCCTGGAAGGCCGTTCCCGGGGTGGCCCGCACCGCCGCCGACGTGATCCGATCCGCCGGGAGCCGGTACACCTACTCGGCCAACACCCTGGCCTACCGCGAGGCAGTGGCAGGGGGGGCCGAGAAGGTCGGCCTGGTGGGCATGAGCTGCCAGACCTCGGCCCTGCCGGTGATGAGTGCCCGCAAGGTGGGCAAGCTGGCTCGCCACTTCACCCTCAACATCGGCCTGCTGTGCACCAAGACCTTCGACGACGCCATCTTCGAGGAGCTCCTCGAGGCCAAGTACGGGCTGAAGCGGGCCGAGATCGCCAAGATCAACATCAAGGGCAAGTTCCAGGTCTGGACCCGCCAGGGCGACTACCACGAGATCTCCCTGAAGGAGTGCCACGCCTGGACCCGGGAGGGCTGCAGGGCCTGCCCCGACTTCGCCGCCGAGCACGCCGACATCTCGACCGGGGGGATCGGCCGGTTCGACGACTGGACCCTCACGGTGGTGCGCACCGACCTGGGTCGGGAGATCCTGGTCAAGATGCTCGAGGACGGCACCATCCTCGGCCGTCCCGGCGACGACGACCCGGGGGCCATCGAGCTCATGCGCAAGCTGGCTACCAAGTCCCGGAAGCGCTGGCCGGCCACGGCTGTGGCCGGGCCCGGCGTGCTCCCGTAGCGGAGCCCGCCCGGGCCCGAGCGCCCCGTCCCATGGCGCCGTGACCGGGGGCGACGACCTCCGGGCCAGCCAGGCCGTGCTGCGGGCCACCGACCTCCCCGGAGACGGGTGGACCGCCCTGGGGGTGCCCGAGGAGACCCACGGCGGGGAGGGCGCCAGCCTGGACGACTGCCTGGGCGGCTTCCCCGACGACGAGGTGGCTGCATCGGCCACCTCGCCCCGGTTCTCTCGGGGCGACGAGCTGGCCTACTCGGTGGCGTGGGTGCTGTCCTCGGAGGAGGCCGCCCAGGCCGGCTTCGATCGACTGTCCGACCGAAGGTTCGTCTCATGCTTCGTGGACGCCGCCGCCGCCGAGGTGGACCCCGACCAGGGGGCGGCCACGCTCCTGGGCCACCTGGCAACCCCCCTGGAGCACATGGAGGGGCTCGATCGGGGCGCCGCCCACCAGGCCCGCCTCACCGCGGCCACGCCCGAGGGGGTGCTCGCCATCCACCTCGACCTGGTGGCCCTCCGCCGCGGGCGAGGGGTGAGCCTGCTCATCCTGGCCGACAGCCCCGACCCGGTCGCCCCGGCTCTGGTGCGGGTCGTGGCCGAGCGGCTCTCCACTCGCCTGGCCCCGGGGTGAGAGGCGACCTCGCCTGGGGTGGGCAGGAGCGCCTGGGGTGGGGGCAGGAGTCAGCTTTGGCGCTCCCGTGCTCGGGAAGGGAGGGCAACAGAGCGAGATCCAGGGAGGAAGGAACATGGCCAACCCCACACAGCCCCCCGTCCGAGAGCCGGGCACCGGAGTCCTGCCCAACGTCGTGGTCACCCGGGAGGGCAACCGGTGGGCGGTCCGCCGTGAGGACACCGACCCCGTGCTCAGCACCCACGCCTCCCGGGAGGAGGCCCTTCAGGTGGGGCGACGTGTGGCCTTCCAGGGAGGAGTCGAGCTGATCTGGGAGGACGAGCACGGCAAGGTAGAGGGGCGGACCCCGGTCGAGAGCCCCCCCGACGATCAGTAGCTCCGCCTCGGGCGACCCTGGCACCACGATGCCTGGCTCCACAGGGCCTGGCACACGACGCTCGGCATCACAGAGCCCGCCCAGGCGCGCCCAGCACCGGTGGGCCGGGATCGCCTCACCGGCTAGACCGGGGCGGTGGACCCCGGGCCGCTGCGTGACCTGCTGACGGCCCTGCTGGGGCTGCTCACCGGGGCCCTGTCCGGAGCCTTCGGGGTGGGTGGGGCGGTGATCTCCACCCCCGGCATCCGCCTCCTGGGTGTCCCGGCGCTGACGGCGGTGGGCACGACCCTGCCCTCCATCATCCCGGGCACTGCCAGCGGCACCCGGCGCTACAGGGTGGAGCGGCTCATCGACTGGCGAGCGGTGGCGATCACCGCCCCGCTGGGGCTGGGGGCCGCCGTGGCCGGGGCTCTGGCGTCCAAGGTGGTGCCGGGCGAGGGCCACCTCCTCATGATCGCCACCGCCGCGCTCCTCGCCGGGTGGCGTGGCGCATGGTCCGTGGCGCGCTGGCGCCGGCGGGTCCAGAGACGCGTGGCGGCCCGACCGACGACCCGTCCACCACCGGTGAGAAGCCGGCCGGTGAGGGGCCCGACCACCCGTCCACCACCGGTGAGGAGCCGGCCGGTGAGGGGCCCGTCTCCCGGCGGCGCCTGATGGCGGTGGGGGTGACCGCCGGGTCGCTGTCGGGCCTCCTCGGGGTGGGCGGGGGTGTGGTGCTGGTCCCCGGCTTCCTCCTCGCCGGCTTGGCCGTCAAGCAGGCCATCGCCACCTCCCTGGTGTGCGTGGGCGCCTTCGCCGTGCCCGGCACGGTCACCCACGGCCTCATCGGCAACGTCGACTGGCGGGTGGCCGCCTTCCTCACCCTCACCGTCGTGCCCGGCGCCCGCTTGGGGGCGGCCTTGACGATGCGTGCCAGCGACCGTCGCCTCCGCGTGACGGTGTCCGCCTTCCTGGGAGCGGTGGCGGTGGTCTACGCCACCGGCGAGCTGGTCGCCCTGGTGGGCTGACCGACCGTTCGCTACCGCCTCGATGTCTCGGTCAGCTCCCTGGCCCGGCCGATGACTCGATCGAACATCTCCTCGGTCAACCGCTTGGTGAAGGTGTTCTGCTGGCTCGGGTGGTAGGAGCACATCACGTGTCGCCCGTCTGGTAGGGAGGCCTCGACCCCGTGGCCGAAGGCGGGCCGGGGACGCAGCCCTACCGTGGCGGCCACCACCTGGTAGGCGAAGGAGCCCAGGGCCAGCACCACCCGCACCTGGGCCAGGAGAGCCCACTCCCGGGCCAGGAAGGGCTGACAGGAGTCACGCTCGGCCGGGGTGGGCCGGTTGCCCGGCGGCGCGCACCGCACCGCCGCGCTGACATAGGCACCCCGCAGGCGCAGGCCGTCGTGGCGGTGGTCGCTGGTGGGCTGGTTGGCGTAGCCGGCCCCGTGGAGTGAGCGGAACAGCCAGTCGCCCGAGCGGTCGCCGGTGAAGACCCGTCCGGTGCGGTTCCCCCCGTGGGCGGCCGGGGCCAGGCCCACCACCCACAGCGAGGCCGCGGGGTCGCCGAAGCCGGGGACGGGCCGTCCCCAGTACTCCTCCTCGGCGTAGGAGGCCCGCCTGTCGGCGGCCACCTGCTCCCGCCACCGCACCAGGCGTGGACAGGCCCGGCACTCGACCACCTCGGCGCCGACCTGGCGAATGGTAGGTTGAGACCATCGCCAGCCGAGCACGTCGACCCACGCCGCCGCCGGCGACCCTGGTCCTCCTGGTTCGCCACGGCATGACGCCCACGACCGGCTCGGTCCTGCCGGGGAGGGCGCCCGGCCTGCACCTGGCGGAGGAGGGCGCGTCCCAGGCCGAGGCCGTGGCCGAGCGCCTCGGCGCCCTGGAGAGGGTCGACGCCGTGTACAGCTCGCCCATGGAGCGCGCCCGGGAGACGGCCCGCCCCCTGGCCCGGGCGCGGGGGCTCCGGTCGCGGGTGGAGCGGGGGCTGGTGACCGACCGCACCGAGCTCGACCTCCAGCTCCATGGTGAGTTTGCCGACGCCGGGGCGATCTCCGCCGAGGCGCAGGTCCATGCCACCTCCGCCGCTCATCTGCGGGACCTGCTGGCCGCCGACCACCGGTACGTGTTCACGTTGATCCACAAGTTCAGGCTCGACGCCAAGGCGGGGGAAACCTCGATGCCGGTGCTGTCGGACCGCTCGGACGTGATCGTGATCACCGACGAGGCCCACCGCAGCCAGTACGACACGCTGGCGTTGAACATGCGCCGGGCGCTCCCGGGCGCGGCGTTCATGGGTTTCACGGGAACGCCGCTGATTGCCGGGGAGGAGCTGACCCGCCAGCACTTCGGCGACTACGTCTCGATCTGCAACTTCCGCGACGCCATCGAGGACGGGTCGACCGTCCCGCTGTTCTACGAGAACCGCATCCGAGCTCCAGCTCATCAACGACGACTTCCCCGACGAGCTCACCGCCCTGCTCGAGGAGGCCGAGTTCGACGAGGACGCCGAGGGCCAGCTCGCCCGCCGCTTCGGTCGGGAGTACACGCTGCTCACCCGCCCCGAGCGCCTTCGTAGGATCGCCCGGGACCTGGTGCGCCACTTCGTCGGCCGGGGGTTCACGGGCAAGGCCATGTACGTCGGGGTCGACAAGGCCGCGGCGGTCCGCATGTACGACTCCGTGGCCGAGGCCTGGGCCGAGCACCGAGCCGAGCTGCAGGCCCAGCACGATGCCCTACCGGAGCTGCAACGCCCGTGGCTGGCCAGCCGCCTCGCCCTCATGGACTCGACCGACATGGCCGTGGTCGTGTCTCAGTCCCAGAACGAGATCGCCCAGCTCGAACGCCGGGGCCTCGACATCCGCCCGCACCGCAGGAGGATGAACGAGGAGAACCTGGCCGAGCGGTTCAAGGCGGCCGACGACCCGCTGCGGATCGTGTTCGTCTGCGCCATGTGGATGGTCGGCTTCGACGCCCCGAGCGTGTCGACCATCTACCTCGACCGGCCGATGCGCAACCACACGCTGATGCAGACCATCGCCCGGGCCAACCGGGTGTTCCCCGACAAGGACAACGGGCTGGCCGCCCCAGGTTGCGGCCCGGCTCGAGCACCTCCACCTCCGGGAAGGCGGCGCCCTGATCGTCGACTACGTCGGCGTATTCCGGAACCTGGAGCAGACCCTCGCCATCTACGGAGCGGCGAACGCCGAGCCCGGGGTCGACAGCCCGATCCAGCCCGTCGACGCCCTCGTCGTCGCCCTGGGGGAGGCCATCGAGGGGGTCATCGCCATCTGCGCCTCGGCCGGGGTCGACCTGCTGGCGTTGCGGGACGCCCACGGCTTCGAGCACATCGCCCTGCGCGACACCGCCGTCGAGGCCCTGCTGGCCGACGAGGACCAGCGCAGCGCGTTCCTCGCCACCGCCCGCCAGGTCCGGAAGCTGTTCAAGGCCCTGCTGCCCGACCCGGCCGCCGCTGCCCAACAGCCGACAGTGGCCGCCGTCCGGGTGCTGGCCGAACGGCTCCTCGACCTGGGCCGGCCCCCGGCCGCCGATCTCGACGAGGTCGCCGACGCGGTCGACGAGCTGCTCGACCGTTCGGTGGGCGCCGAGGAGTTACGTGATCCGGGCCGCCGCCGAGGGAAGCGAGCCAGACCCGCTGATCGACCTGTCCCAGATCGACTTCGACGCCCTCGCCGCCCGGTTCGCCGGCCGCAAGCGAGCCGAGACCGAGCGGCTCGCCAGCCTGCTCCGCCAGCGCGCCATCGGCGCGGCGTTCCGCAACCCGACCCGCTACGACCTCGTCGAGCGGATCGAGGAGCTCATCGCCACCTACAACGCCGGCAGCCTCAACATCGACGAGTACCTGCGCCGCCTCGTCGAGCTCTCCCGCTCGTTGACCGAGGAGGAGCAGCGGGCGGTCGTCGAGGGGCTCACCGAGGAGGAGCTGGCCATCTTTGACCTGCTCACCAAGCCCGATCCCGGCCTCACCGACGCCGAGCGGGAGCTGGTGAAGGCCAGCGCCAAGCGGCTCCTCGCTCACATCCAGGACAAGCTCGTCTTGGACTGGCGCCGCAAGGCCGCTACCACCGCCGACGTGCGGGCTTCGATCCGGCGGGTCCTCGACGCCGACCTCCCCGCCGACCCCTACCCGCCCGAGGTGTTCGACGCCAAGGTCCAGGCCGTGTTCGACCACATCGCCACCGCCTACGGCGACGACGGCAGCAGTGTCTACGACGGGACGGCGGTCGCGCCCCCGGGGCCCGGGATGGCCGGCGCTGCGGCTACCACCGCACTGGCCGAGGTCCCTGGCACCGCAGCGGCGCTCACCGAGGAGGTCGTCGAGCAGCTCCGCCACGACGCCGAGTTTGTCGCCCTCGTGGCCGAGAAGCTGGGCCTCGTGGGCAGACCCGAGCTGCGGACGATCGACGAGCTGATCGACAACGACGAGGACTACGCCGTCGAGTTCAAGTCCACCGCTCGCTGGGACCTCCGTGAAGGCCAGCCCAGCAAGGCGATGGAGGACGCGATCGTCAAGACCGTCGCCGCTTTCCTCAACACCGATGGCGGGACGCTGCTCATCGGCATCGGCCCCGACCGGGCCGTCGTCGGCTTGGGCCACGACTACGAGCGAGTGAACCCCAGGAACGGCAACGGCTTCGTCAACTGGCTCACCACCCACCTCATCAACGCGCTCGGCCACACCCCGGTGACGAGGACCCGGGCCCGCATCGCCGTCCACGCTGGCCACGAGATCTGCCGCGTGGACGTCGCCGCCTCCCCGGCTTCCCTGTGGGCCAAGACGAGCAAGGGCGAACGGGTCTTCTTCGTCCGGATGAACAACTCGACGCGGGCGCTGCCGGAATCCGACGCCGACGTGTATCGGGCGGAGCACTGGCCTGCGCCGTGACGACACCGCGCTGCGGCCTGCTGTTCCACTTCACCCACCTCGACAACCTGCCGCAGATCCTCGCTGCGGAGGCGCTACTGAGCGACGCCACCGTGTGCGCTCGAGGGCTGCTGTCCACTGAGGGTGGGGACCCCGAGATCAAGGAACGCCGGCGCCGCCAGGCGGTGGCTTGCTCTCCAGGTGGGTTCGTCGCCGACTACGTGCCGTTCTACTTCGCGGCCCGTTCTCCGATGATGTACAAGCTCTGGGTCGGCGGCGTGCCGAGCTTCACGGGTGACCACCGCGACCTCGTGTACTTCGTGAGTGACGTCGATCGGATGGTGGCGGCCGGTGTGACCTTCGCTATCAGCGACCGCAACGCGGCCATAGCTCTGGCCGAGTTCACGAACGACGTCTCCCTCCTGGGTGACCTGACGACTCGGGACCCTCAGTCCAGCTTCGTCGACTGGCCGTTGATGAAGGAGCGGGCGTGGAACAACACACCCGACGACGGGGAGCGAATGGAGCGGAGAATGGCGGAGTTCCTCGTTCGCGGTGAGGTGCCGTTCAGTCTCCTCGCGGGCACGGCCGTGCGGTCTGAAGATCGAAGGGCTAGGGTCGAACAGTTGTTCTCTGAGGCGGGTTGCAACCTGCAGGTGGTCGTCCGTGACGGCTGGTACTACTCGTAGGATCGGAGTTGCGATGATCAGGGAATCCCACGGGAACCTTCTCGAAGCCCAGGCCGACGCTCTGGTCAACACCGTCAACACGGTCGGGGTGATGGGCAAGGGCGTTGCTCTCCAGTTCAAGCGAGCCTTCCCCGCGAACTACAAGGCCTACAAGCGGGCCTGCGATCAGGGCACCGTCGAGCTCGGCCGAATGTTCATCTGGGACGCGGGCGAGATCGGCAGCGACGGCCCCCGCTACATCATCAACTTCCCCACCAAGAAGCACTGGCGGTCCAGGTCGAAGCTGTCGGACATCCGTGCGGGTCTCGATGACCTCGTCAGGCAGCTCAAGGACCTCTCGATCAGGAGCGTCGCCATTCCGCCGCTGGGATGCGGTCACGGCGGCCTTCAGTGGGACGACGTGCGTCCGCTCATCGAGCGAGCCTTCGACGAGGTCCCCGACGTGACTGTCCACCTGTACCCGCCTGAGGGCACCCCCGCAGCTGCCGACCAGCCGATCCGAACGGAGACGCCGAGGATGACGCCTGGTCGAGCAGCGCTCATCGGCATCATGCAGCGGTACTTGCCCTTCGCCGTCGAGATCACGGCGGTCGACATCCAGAAGGTCATGTACTTCATGCAGGAGTCAGGTGAGCCGCTCCGGCTCAGGTTCGCCAAGGGTCGGTATGGCCCGTACGCGGACAACCTCCGGCACGTGCTGAACTCGATGGAGGGTCACTTCATCCGCGGGACCCGCGACGGATCGGCCAAGGCAATGGACTCGATCCCCTTCGAGGTCCTCGACGGCGCCGAGCCCGCCGCCGCGGCCCTGCTTGCCGAGCAGCCCGAGACCTCTGCGCGAATGGACCGAGTCGCCCGACTCATTGAAGGCTTCGAGTCGACCTACGGACTCGAGCTCCTCGCAACGGTGCACTGGGCGGCACTGCGCGACGACAACGGGCATCGCCGGAGCGAATCACTACCCCTCGACTCTGTCGCGGAAGTTGTCGGAGTGTGGAGCCGGCGCAAGGAGCGCCTGTTCACGCCCCCCCACATCGCCAAGGCGTACCAGCGCCTCGTTGACCAAGGCTGGCTTCGTTCCGTGGGCCCCGAGGGCATCCTCGCGGGAACCTGACTTCGGCCGGAGCGCAGGTTCGGCCCGTGCCGCATGGACCAGCCGGCCCCGGCATGAAGCAGGTCGTCGAACGCATCGAGGTTGCCGGCGTCGCCAGCAGCCAGCCATCGGAAGACGACCGCTTCTCTGGGATCGACCATGCCGCAGTCTCGCACTGCGCCGGTCGCGATGTTCGACTCGCCGGATGCCCTCCCCGCCGCTGACTCATGACGCGGCGCGGCCATGAGCGGCCACGAGAGCTCGCACACGCGTCGGGGTCTTGGTCCCGGTGCTGACACGTCTTGCGCGGCGAGCCGCCCTTGACCGCTAACCCACAAGGTTGCCGGCAAGGGCCGACACGCCAGATTCGATTCCGGCCCGTCGTCGCGGGATGAGAAGAGCACGTCGGTGATGGCCTCGGCGGCTGCCTGCTTCTCTCCGCCGAGGAGGTGACCGTAGACGTCAACCGGGGGCGTCGGAAGCGCCCGGCCAAGCGACAGGGCGTCTCGGATCGCTGCCACCCATTCGTTGCGCTGCAGCTCCCGCCACCCCAGAAGCGCCAGGCCGCTCCTCCGACGGAGCGACCGCGCGATGTTGGCGAAGGCCGCCACCGGATCAGCGAAGAACATCGCTCCGAACGCGCTGATGGCGAGATCGAAGGCTGCTTCGGGGAGCGGATGGACCTGGGCGTCGCCTGTTCGAAGCGAACGTTCGCCAGTCCCTCGGCACTCGCCGCCGCCCGCGCTCGCTCCAGCATCCTCGCGGAGAGGTCGACGCCGAGGACGGACCCCCGATGAAGCGATGCGGGCGACATCCCTCGTCGACCTACCGGTGCCGCAGCCGATATCGAGGATTGCCTCGTCACGGCCGATCGGAACAGCACGGAGCAGCGACTGCCAAAGGCGACTTGCGGTCATCTCGTAGCGGTCGGCGTTCTTGGCCCAGTGGCCTCCCTCGTCAACTCTCCTGACCTCCCGTTCGGCTTCGGTCACCCGACGATCATCCTCCTCGACGGCTCGTGATCGTGCAGGTGCCCGTGACGGTGAGCCTCACCGAACGGCACCGGAGCAGGGCGCGCCCATCCCCCCGGCTCCGGTGACGCCCGCGGCGTCGTACCGGCGAGCACCCGCTCGGTGCGGCCCTGCTACGTGGCCGCCGCCGGTTGCGGTTCCGGCTGCGTGGCCATCATCGCCGCCAGCATCTGGGCGAACTCCTCGTGGTTGGGGGCCACGGCAGGCTGGGCGTCGGGCACCGACTCCAGCACCTGGAGGAAGCGCTCGAGCGACGTCCCGCTCGCGGCCGGGAGGTGGGAGGAGAAGATGCGGGTCGGCTGGAGGCGGCGCACCCCGTCGAGCACCTGACCGAACCGCTGTCGGTCGAGCAGGTGCGCCCACGGCGAATCAAATGTGGCCCACTCCCGCATGCCACCGGCGAGGGTGTCCTCGGGCACCTCGGCGACGTCCTCGGTCGCTTCGGGCAGGAGGGCCCCGAACGAGTCCACCGAGAACAGGGCGCCGGTCGCCTCGTCGAGGAGCCCGGTCGAGAGGGGGTTGTCGTACAGCGGCGGCGGCACGGCCCGTAGCGTGCGGTCCCCGACGGGGAGGCGGTCACCCACCCCGATGGCGTGCACGCGGTCGAGCGGCACCGGCCACCACGACGACATCCGCAGGGCGCTGAAGGCGTGGGTGGCGAGGCGGGCCTGGGGCGCCAGCTCGAACACCCGCTGGATGCTCCCGGCGTGGTCGGCGTCGTCATGGGTCAACCAGACCCATCGCAGCGCGCTGGGGTCGATGATCGACGCCAGGGCGTCGATGAACTGGTCGCCGTCGGACCCCATCCCGGTGTCGATCAGCACCGGCTCCTCGGCTAGCAGCACGTAGGCGTTGATGGGAAGGACCCCCAGGCCCGGCAACGCCAGGTTGGTCGGGAGCACGTGGACATCTGGTGCAGCCTGGTAGGGAGCGTCCATCACAGGGCTCCCCTCACTGCGTCACGGGTCGGGGTCATTGCCGATGCACCTCCTGGTCGTGGAGTCGGTTCCACTCCCATGGCGTTCAGTCGGGGCAGACCCCGTTCAGTCAGGGCTGAACGACCCAGCGAACGTCGCCCTCGTCGGGCTCGTAGGCGCAGTAGAGGCCGGTGCGGAGCCGGCGATCGAGAACCGTCCCCGCCTCGGGCAGCGCCTCGCTCAGCTTGGCCGTCGCCGCCCGCAGCGCCCTCGTGACGTTGAGGCGTGCCCGCTCGGCCGCCGACGAGGCCCGGCGGCTCCGCCCGCCCAACCCGAACGCCTGGGCCAGCTGGCCCACCAGCTGGTCGAGCTCGGCCTGGAGGACCCCGGCGTGCTCCTCGGCGCCCGTCTCGAGGGCGTCGTCGATCTCCGCCCGCAGCGCCTCGATCCGGTGGCGGTAGGCGGTCCGGGCTCGGGCGTCGACCAGCTCGCCGGCGTCCCCCAAGTGACGCCGGTCGAGACCCGGCTCGCCGAACGCCACGCCTTCCACCCGGTCGACCAGGTCGAGGGCGTGCCGTTCGACACCGGGGCTGCCCAGGAGCTCGGCGAGGTAGCGCAGCCCCTTGGTGTCGCTGAGCCGTACCCGGGTGTCGCCGCAGGCCACCACCCAGCGGCGGTCGTCCCGGCTGAGGGTTGCCGTGTGCCGAGCGGTGCGGTTGCCCGTCTTCGGGGCGGCCACACCGAAGCGGTCGAGGAGGGCGAGGGAGCCCTTCGGCAGCACCACGTCGAGCCCGGCCAGCGCCGCTGCCGCCCTGCCCGCCTCCACCTTGGCCGCCGCCCGGTTGCCCGCTTGGTCGTGGAGCCGCACGAGGTCGAGGAGGAGGGTGGCTCGAAGCAACGGCACACCGCTGGCCGGGATATGGTCGAGCGCGGTCTCCACCGTCGCCATGGCGGCGGGGGTGTCCCCGGTGGCGGCCAGCACGCGGGCGCGCACCGCGGCGACCCTGGCCTGGAGCCCTGGGACGTCGAGCCGGTCGGCGCGGGCGACGAGATCGTCGCAGGCGGCCGCCGCGGCGTCGAGGTCGCCGACGCCCAGTTCGACGTCCACCAGCACGGCGAGGAGCTCCGCCGCCCGCAAGCGGTCGCCGCCGATGGCCCGCAGGCCCCGCACCGCCGTGGCCCGAGCGAGGTCGTGGTCGCCGCGAACGAGGTGGAGACGGGCGGCGGGGAGCAGCGCCTGGAGGTGCCCGTCCTTGCCCAGCAGCAGCATCTCCGCCTCGGCCAGGCGGCCCTGCCGGATGCGGAGCTCGGCCAGGGCGATCACGGGATGCCAGCTGGGCATGTGCATGCTGTCCTCGAGCTCTTCGATGGCGCGAGTCAACATCGCCTCGGCCTCACCCCACCGGCCCAACTCGCACAGCGCCGTCGCGTGGACGCTGTCGCAATGGTTGCCGAGGAGCACCGGGGGACCCGGGGCCTTGCCTATCAGCCCGTGACGGCGGAGGGCGTCGGCCCACGAACCGGCCCTATCGAAGTCGGCGGCGAAGTAGCACGCAGTGAGGAACGAGCAGACGGACTTCCCGGCAGCCTCGACGTCGTCGGCCGGCCCGCAGGCCAGGGCCATGGCCTCGTCCAGAAGCGCCATGCCCTCGGCCATACGCCCGGCCTGCACGTGGGCCAGGCCGGCGTCGGCCAGGGCCTTGGTCTCGAGGTTCACGTCGCCGAAGCGCCGGGCCCGGTCGAGGGCGAGCTCGGCGCGGGCGAGCAGCACGGCCGGGTCGTCGACGTCGCAGCCCAGCGCCGCCACCGCCACCCAGCCCTGCTCGATGCACGGTGGCTCGTCCTCGACCAGACGGGTCGCCCGCCGGAACCAGGTACGGGCCGCGGTCAGGTTGCCCATGGCGTGGGCGAACAGGTCGCCCAGCCGGGCGCAGGCCAGAGCGGCTCGGCGCCGGTCGCCCGCCGCAGTGAACCCTCGGATGGCGGCGGACAGGTGCGCCGCCGCGGCATCGACGTCGGACGCCTTCACGGCCTCGCCCGCCAGCTCCGCATGCCGAACGGCGTCATCGCCGGCCGTGGCCACCTGACAATCCTCGCGCGCTCTCCCCGCGCCGGTGCTGGCGTCTGGGGCCGGGGCACGCCGGCCGGCCCGCAGCTCGCTCGCGGTGCGCGTCCCCGATGCGGTTCTGCCACCGGAGGGCCTCTACCGTGAGGTGGGCGCGCCTCACGATCTCTCCGACGCCCTCGGTACGGCTGCGGTCTTGCACGAACTGGCGTCGACCGGATCGACCGCGATCTTGGATGAGGTTATCGATGGCAGGAAGTCGTCACCGTTGCGGGTGCAGAGCGTCACTCCCCCGGCCCGACAGCGCCGGACTGGGGGAGTGACGCTGCTGACCACCCGGAGAGCACTTACGCCGTTCTCGGCTTGGTCGACAAGCTCCCCGGCAGCTCCGGCTACGAGCTCACCGCGGTGGCTGCCCGCTCGTTCGCCTGACATACTTCTGGCCGACCTCGCAAACGCTGCTGTACCGAGATCTGGGGAGGCTCGTCGATCTCGGGTGGGTGGCCGCCACCCGGGTAGATCAGGACCGATCACCACGCAAGTGGACCTACGAGACCACCGCCGCCGGAGAGCAGGCTCTGACCGAATGGCTGGCTAGACCGGCCCCAGCCAAGAGCAGTTTCCGCAGCGGTGCTCTGCTCAGACTCTTCTTCGCCTACCGGATGCACTCGGGCCAAGTCCGCTCGCTCCTCGAGGACTACCGCCGCATCATTGAGTCGCAGCGCGACGACTTCCAGGCGATCACGGACAAGCTCGAGGCAAT
Source organism: Acidimicrobiales bacterium (assembly GCA_050742255.1). Taxonomy (GTDB): domain Bacteria; phylum Actinomycetota; class Acidimicrobiia; order Acidimicrobiales; family CADCSY01; genus JBOGHU01. The sequence continues at coordinate 5,047 of JBOGHU010000003.1, read as the reverse complement.
CGCCACCCCGGAGGCGCTTGCGGGGCGACTGACCGCCCTGCACGGGCTGAGGACCGCGGAGGCGAGGCTGGCATGGACCCACGAGATCGAGGCCATGCTCCCCGAGGAGCGGCCATGACATCGTCGACGCTGAGCCGGCTTGACCTGGTGCAGAAGCTCGTTCTGGCCGCCATCCCGCTGGGCCTGCTGCACCACGCAGACCACGTGGGGCGCGCCGATCACAGCAGCTGGCCGTTCAGGCCGGACGTGGGCCCCTTCACCTTCACCCTGCTCATCTACCCGGTGCTGGTGCTGGTCCTCCTGGCCCGGCGGCGGCACTGGGTGCGGGTCGCGGGACTGGGGCTCGTCTCCCTCTTCACGCTGCTCGCTCACTCGCTGATCGAGCCGCCCCAGCAGATCTACGGGACGTGGGCCAACAACCTCAGCACCCGTGCGCCGCTGTACACCGTGGATCGGGAGTACATGCACAACCTGTTCGACGTCGAGACGCCGTTGCTCGGTGGCCTGGCGGCCCTGCTCGCCACCGTGTTGACCGCGCTGCTGCTGGTGGCCTGGGCCGTGGCGATCCGTGATGCCCGGCGACGCGACGACACTGATGTCATGAAGGAGCGGAGCGTCGCTTCCGCGTGACGGCCCGTGGTTTGTAGCGGTCGCACGCCGCTGGCCCGGGCCTACACCTCTCGATCACTGAAGTTCCCCACCCGCTGACCCATGCTCTCAAGAGGGGAAGACGTGGAAGCCCGCTGCCTGATGCACCCACGGATAGGGCACAAGAGCCTGATTTTCCGGTCAGTCGAGGGCGACGAAGCGCACGTCGTGGGCGTCGGCGTCGGCGGCGAGGAACCGCAGGAGCTGGCGGCCCTCGTCAGTCAGCGCCTCGGTTGCGGGCCTGGTCAGGCGCCCGGTGTGGTTGACCACCAGCGTGGCGCGTGCGGCCGTCCGGTCGCACTTGATCGACCAGGTGCCGCGGAGGGAGCCGTCGTGGAGCACGGAGCCTTGGGCCCCTCGGGCGTCGGCGAGGATGCGCCGGCGGTGCCGGTCGGCGACCAAGCGGGCACGGTCAGCGTGCGAGAGCAGCACGTTGTCGTACTCGGGGAGGAAGCGGGGCGGCGCCGGCGTGTCGGGGTCAGGCCGGGGGGCGTCGGGGAGATCGACCAGCTCCCGGCCGCGTTCGTCCCGGAAGGTGCGCAGGCGGGGCCGGAGCCGGTCGACCACCTCACCCAGCCCGGTCAGGCCCGACCAGCGGGCCACGTCGGCCACCGTCGCCGGGCCGAAGGCGGCCAGGTAGCGCAGGACGGCGTCGTCGATCGAGGGGTGGGTAGCCAGCGGCTGGCCCAGCCACGACTCAGCGGTGGTGGACGCGACCTGTCCCGAGTGTCCCCACACCCCTCGGGGCGGCACCTGGACCAGGGCCAGCCGGTTGCGACAGACGTGGGCGAGGGCGGCTGGGTCATCGTCGGGGAAGGCCTCCTCCATGGCGGCGCGCAGCTCGGCGCCGGTGCGGGGTCGCTCGGCGAGCAGCGGCCGGGCGAAGGCCAGGACCGCGTTGAGGTCGACATCGCGGACAGCGGGCCCGTGGTCACGGTGACGGGCGAGCTCACGGTCGAGGACGGGTTGGGCGAGCGGACGCAGCACGAGGCAGTCAGCTGCGCTGACGAGGTGCAGCGTCGCCCGCATCACGACGGTTCGCACCACGTGACGGTCGAGGAGCAGCTGGGCGAGCTCGCCAGGCCGGAACCCCTCGAGTCGGGACCACAGCCCGAGGTACGGGTTCAGCGGGAGCTGAGCCTGCACGCCGACGAGGTGCTCGACGGCGTCGAGCACGGGCATGGTCGAACGACGGAGCAGGAGCTGGCGCTCCAGGGTCGCCCGGTTCAGCGCCCCGAGGCTCAGGACGTCGGCGGCCATGAGGACGATCCTGACAGAGGGCGGCGCCGTGCCGCCCTCCCGCGATCGCCCTCAGCGTCTCCGGCCGGCCTGGTAGACCGTCGCTCATGGCGTCCACACATCGCCACGTCGCGCGCTGTTCCTGGGCCGGCTCCACTGGCGCCGGGTACCTGGCGCACAGCCGGACGCACCAAGGGGGGGCCAGGCCTGCAACCGCTCACCTGACCCTCTCGTCCGACCCCGCCTTTGGCGGTGACGCGACGCTTCTGAACCCGGAGCAGCTCGTCGTCCTGGCCGCCGCCTCGTGCCAGCTGCTCTCCTTCCTCGCCGTCGCGGCGCGGGCTCGGGTCGATGTGATCGCCTACGAAGATGAGGCGGAAGGGGAGATGCCCGAGGACGATCCCCCGGTCCGGCTCACGCGGATCGTGCTGCGACCCCGCATCACCTTGGGCGTCCCGGTGAGCGGAGACCGAGCCCGGCACCTGATCCGAGTCGCCCACCGCGAGTGCTACATCGCCAACAGCTTGCGAGCCGACGTCGTCGTCGAGCCGACCTTCGTGGTTCCGCAATGAGATGGCGCCTCATCCACCACGCCGATGCAGGGTCGCCGCTGACGAGGTAGCTACGGCGAGGCCGGGTCGATGTGGACCACGAAGGTGCGCACCTCCTTCGGGATCGAGTCCCACGGGGTGGCGTACGTGCAGCGCACCGTGGTCTCACCCGGGGCGCGGACGGCGAGGCGGATCTCGATGCAGGCGTGCTCACCGGGCTGGAACCGCTGGGCCACGGGGCTGACGAGGGCGGCCTGGGCATCCACCCGCCAGATGTGCCCGGGACGGGGGGAGGTGGGCAGCACGAGCGACAGCTCCTCGCCCACCCGGGTGACGACGGTCTCGGCGGGGTGCTCCACGGGGCCGCCGGGTGGCGGAGCTGCCGCCGGGGGCTCGGCCGGAGCCGGGGCGGAGGGACGTTCCTCCCTCTTCGGGTCCCAGGCTGGCGGGGGTGGGTTCGGCGTGTCGTCGACCCATATCCGGCCGTCCCGCTCCTCCACCGGATAGGTCGGCAGGTAGCCGGGCTTGAGCTTCCAGAGGGTCTCGGGGCGGGTATCGGCGGTGGGCAGGACGTTCTCGCCCGTGCTGGGGTCGTAGAGGTAGAGGTGACGGCGGCACCGGACCTTCCCGTCCCAGAACGTGGCGTCCTCGAGCGGGGTCCCCTGGTGGGGGCAGTGGCTGCCGAAGGCGACGACCTCGCCGCTCGGCAGCCGGGCCAGGAGCACCTCGGTCCGGCCGACGCGCACGCGCCGGAAGCTCGGATCGTCCGGCGTGCCGGCCCGGAGCTGCTCGCTCTGCAGCACGGGCTGCAAGGACCGCCTCACGCCGGCCCCCTCAGGGGAGGAGACGACGCAGCGGCTCGACCCAGCTCCCCGGGGGCTGCGCCGGGTCGAGGGCGGCGTCCGCCCCGAGGGGCACGTCGCCCTCGCCGGTGAGGGCGACGACGGGCAGGAACCGGCCGCACGCGTCCGCCCGCAGCTCCATGATGAACTCCCGCCCGATCCTGGCGGTGGCGTCGACGAGGACGAGGGCGGGGATGAGCGTCCCGCAGACATCGGGGGCGATCTCCTCCAAGCGCCTGGCCTCGACCTGACAGTCGGGGAGCGCCGCCTCGAGCTGGTGCGCGGTGTCGGCGGCGATCCCCACCGCCAGGATCAGCATGGGGGGCAGGCCGGCCACGCGCCGGGCGCCGCCCAGCTCGGCGGTGAATCCCGGGTTGGGCGGGGAAGGCTCGACCTGGCTGTCGTCGAGGTAGGACTCGACCGCGGCCCGGGCGGCCAGGGCCTCCTCTCCCCGGGCCAGGCCCGACGCCCACAGCGCCCACGAGACGCTTCCGAGGGACAGGGCCGTGTAGGTGATGGGCTGGATCAAGGGCAGGTCGACGCCCACCTGCTGCAGGCCCCGGCCGGCAAGGCTCTCGGCGACGTCCTCGAGGGCCCGGGAGTCGTCCGGCGGCTCCTCGTTGCGCACGATGAACGTGTCGGGGGCGACGCGGAAGGCGCCGTGCCACCAGCCGTGGAGGAACAGGGCGTCACCCTCGATGTGGAGGTTGGGACCGAACGCCTGGCGGGCTCCCGAGCTCACGAAGGCCTCGATGACGTCGCGATCCTCCATCAAGGCCACGCTAGCGACTACAGGACCGATCCGGCCATCGCCACCTGGGCGAGTCAGGCGGCCTGGTAGCGGACGTCGACGGCGGCCGCGCCACTGACGGCCGCCACGCGGCCGGCCTCGTCCTCGACCGCGGCCCGCGTGGGGGTGGGCACGGCGCGGAACGGGCTGACAGTGATCTCCAGGCGGCCTCTGCCCCCCGCCCGTGCCCGCCACAGCCCGGCGATCTCACCGTCCACCAGCACCGCGCCGGGCGGGCCGAGCACGCGCCACAACGCCCTCTGGTGGGACTTGTCCGGCACGAGGAGGGTACGGTCGCCGGCCTCGAGGTACGGATCCGACGGCGGGAGCAGTCGGACCACGCGCGCCGGTGGCGCCTCCCGGAGGGCCTGGAGCGCAGCCCCGGGCACCCAGGCGGACCGGCCCTCGACGCGGACCTCGGCCAGGCCACCGGGCCACGCCGGCCGCACCTCGGCCTGCGTGGTGCCCAGATAGCCGGCGGCCTGGGCCATGGTGGCCGGACCCAGCAGCGCCAGGTACGTCTCGACCAGCGACGCGGTGTCGGCCGGCTGGCGGGGCACTCCGGGCCAGCCCTCGATCGGGGCGAACGTGGTGGGGGAGCGACCGGGCTCGAGCTGCAGCCCGGCGGGCAGTCCCGCCAGCCGGAACAGCTGCTCGAAGACATGGCGGGCCTGACACTGGTGGCACCACCCCGACAGCCCCTCGGGGACCCGTTCGGTCACCGCCGCGCTGACCTGGCCCTTGGTCATGGGCCTGGTCACGACCGCGCCCATCGCCTCCGCCACCACGTCGAGGGCGGCGCGGGCCGGCATCCCCGCTGCGGCCAGCCTGGATCTCTGCCAGCCGAGCCGGGCGGCGGCGTCAGCGTCGCTGAGCGGCCACAGGGCGGCAGCCAGGCTGGGCAGGTCGGCCCGCCGGTGCAGGTGCGCCGTGCCACGCCGCGACCACACCGCCGCCAGCGTCCCCCCCTCGCCCAG
>JBOGHU010000002.1:0-2909 GCA_050742255.1 Acidimicrobiales bacterium | reverse complement strand
GCCGACCACCAGTCGGTGGCGGCCTCGTCGGCGAGGGCCGCCACCGCCGCCTCGATGCGGGTGGCCAGGTGGCGGGCGTCCTCGCCCGTGTCGGGGCGGAGGGGCCGGCCGAAGGTGACCCGGGTGGACCCCGGCCGGGGCCGGAGGTCCCCCTTGGCGAAGATCCGGCCGGTGCCCTCCACATGGACCGGGACCACCGGCACGCCACAGCGCAGTGACAGGTAGGCGGCCCCACCTCGGTGGCCCTGCCCCCACCCGTCGGGGCTGCGCCCCCCCTCGGGGAAGATCAGCAGGCTCCAGCCGGCCCGGATCAGCTCCCCCACCCTCTCGGCGGAGCGCCGGCTGACCCGCACCCGCTCGATGGGGACGGCCCCGATGGCGAGGGCCGAGGTCGCCGAGGACCACCGGTTGGTGAAGAAGTAGTCGGCGGCGGCGGCCACCACCGTGCGGTGGCGCCAGCGGTCGGGGACGGAGGTCAGCAGTAGGGGCGTGTCCAGGTGGCTGTGGTGGTTGGCGGCGAAGATGGCTGGTCCCTCCAGCCCGTCCAGCCGGTCGAGCCCGATCCGGCAGGGGGAGGCCAGCACCCGCACGCCCAGCCGCATGGGCCCCTCCACCAGGAGGAGACGGATTTGGCGGGCGGGGCGGCGGCGGGCCCAGCCGGTGTCGTAGTCCGCCCCGGTGGGGCGCTCGCCGACCAGCGGCTCGACGCCGCCTGGGAGCGTGGGCGCCGACCAGGGGAAGCCGGGCCGCAGCGCCCGCCCCAGCGCCCCCAGGGGACCGGGTCCGTGCGGGCTCACGTCACCTCGGCCAGGAGCAGGGGGGGGGCGTGCAGGTGGGTCACCGACGGGTGGGGCCCGACCACGTCGGTGGCCATCTCCAGGGCGTCGGCCAGGGTGGAGGCGGGGGTGAACCCGAGGCGGCGCACCGCCCGGCGCTCGCCGCCCACGATGATCACCTTCCCCAGGTGCTGGAGGGCGTGGGCCCCCCAATACCACATGTAGAACGGGTGCACGCCGTGGTAGGCGTAGCTGGTCCGGTACAGGTGGCGGTACCACTCGTCCTCGGCGTAGGACTGCTCGTAGGTCTTCTCGATCTCCAGGGGGTCGGTGGTCTCGGCCAGCACCTCCTCGAAGAAGTCGATGTAGCTGGGGTGGTGAACGGGGTGGAAGGCCCACGGGGTGGGATGGCTGACGACGAGCACCCCCCCCTCCCGGACCAGGGGCCGCCCCCGGTAGAGGTTGAAGAAGTACCCCAGGCCCATGCACATGACCAGGACGGGGTTCATGATGGAGTTCACGTTGTAGGGGGAGATGTAGGGGAGCCCCAGGGTCAGCACGTCGGTCTGGCCCTCGACCGGCACCAGCTGCTGCTCCAGCACCTTGGCCGTGGTCACCCGGTGCACCGCCTCCACCTCCCCGGCGGTGACCCCGGTCAGGTCGTGGGGGGCCTCGATGGAGCTGAAGATGGCCCGGCGGGCGCGATCGGGCAGCCGTTCCAGCGCCGCCGACGCGGCCAGGTAGGTCATGCGGTCCCGGGCGCCCCACTCCCACTCCCGCTTCTGGAGGAACTCGAAGGGGGACGGGAAGGCGTGGTTGTTCAGCGTGGTCTCCACCTGGAAGATCCTCACCCCCGCGCCGCGGATGACCGCTCCCATCCGCCAGTTGGACGAGTGCAGCTCGGAGCGGTGCTGGTCCATGAACGACCGGCTGTGCTGGAGGGTGCGCACGTTGTGGTGGTGGCGCAGGCTGCGGTACGAGGCCAGCCCGGTGGCGGTCGACTTGTGGCCGCCGTCCATGGCCACCAGGTTGATGTTGACGTAGACCACCAGGTCGGACTCGGCCGCCCGGCGGCTGATCTCCACCTCCTCGCCCAGATCGGTCTCCCCGAGGAAGGCCAGGCCGTCGGGGTCCTCGGCGTCGAAGTTGTAGAGGAGGCCCCGAGGGGCGAAGGCGTCGTAGACGCGGTCGCCCAGGACGTGGCGCAGCTCGGCCTCGGTCATGCGCCGGTGCAGGGCCAGGGCGGCGATCACGTGGACGTCGTCCACGCCCGCCTCGGCGGCCAGGTCGAGCACGGCCTCGACGACCCGCTGGCGGACGTCGGGCCGGCGCATGGGGGGCAGGGGCAGGGAGAGGTCGTCGAAGGCGATGGTGAGCTTCATCCCCGGGAACAGCAGGGCGGGGAGGGGCTCGCAGTCACGGGGGTGGAGCAGGGCGTGGCGGACCGCCCCGTCGGGGTCGCGCAGCACCGGCAGGGGCTCGGCGGGGTAGACCACCCGGCTGCCCACCGGCAGCCGCTCCAGGCGGAACCCCTCGCCGTGGTGGAACAGGGTGGGCGGGGTCGAGCGGTCGACATCGAGGACGAAGCCGGGGCGGGGGCTCACAGCCGCTCCCGGTCCCTCTCGCCCCGCAGGTCGAAGGCCACCTTCACCGCTCCCCGCCGGCCGGCCTGGGCGGCGTGGGCCAGGGCCTCCCGGTACCGAGCGAGGGGGTAGGTGGCGGAGACCATGCGGCCCAGCCTTGCGTCGGTCACCAGGTCGAAGGCCAGCTCGAAGGTGCGGCGCCGGCCCGGCGAGGAGGGCTCCCGCCCGTAGGCGTAAGAGCCCTGGAGGCGGACCTCCCGCTGCCAGAGAGGCGTGAGGTCGATGACGACGGTGGCGGGCATGCCCACCATGATGACCTGCCCGCCGGGTCGGACCACGGCCAGGGCCTGGGCCAGGCTCTGGGCGCTCCCCACGCAGTCGACCACGGCGTCGCTGCCGCCGGCCAGCCGGTCGATCCGCCCATCCCCCACGGCCATGGCCCCCGTCACCCGCCGCACCGCCCGCGACAGCCCCCCGGGCCCCACCGCCTCGGTGGCGCCCAGCTCGGTGGCCAGCGCCGCCTGGCGCGGGTGCTTGGCCGCCACCACCA
>JBOGHU010000001.1:0-7406 GCA_050742255.1 Acidimicrobiales bacterium | reverse complement strand
CTCGTCCTCGACGTAGATGGCGGCCAGGTGGTCGATGGCCCGCTGGTCGAGGGCCCTGGTCTCCACGAAGATCCGGGTGGCCCCGGCGTCCACCGCGTAGAGGGCGTCCACCACCGCCTGCACGTAGCCCTCGTCGATCCGGGCCTCGGGGGGGACCACCGCCAGATCGGCAGGGGTGGTGGTGGTGGTCGGAGCCGTTCCCACCGTGGCCCCCGGCGCGGGGGGGTCGCCGCCCCCTCCGCAGGCCACCGCCACCGCCGCCACCGCCGCCACCCCGGCGAACGGCAACGGCGTGGTCCGGCCCACCCCCACACACTAACGATGTATCTCATTCCTGTCGAGGGGCAGTGGGCGGTCGACCCGGCGCTCTCCGGTCACTCCTCGTCGCTGGGCGAGGGTGGGCGACCGGAGAGCGGGGCGGTGGGCGAGGGGCCCCACCCGGGGGCACCTCACCACCGCCGGGTGGCCAGCCACCACAGGGCGCCGAAGGCGGTGGCGGCGAAGACCAGGACGAGCAGGGCGAACACCAGCCACGGCGTGACCCGGTTCTCGGAGCGGATCTCCAGCGGCTCGAGAGTCTCCTCCTGGGGCGTGGCGCTGTCCACGCTGGTCGGCGGGAGGAAGGAGGTGGTGGTGCTCGGGGGGACCGTCGAGGTGGTCGTGGTCGACTCCGGACGCGCCGTCGTCGGCGGTGGGCGGGTTGCGGTGGTGGTCGGCGGGGCGACGGTGGTGGGCGGTGGCAGCGTGGTCGGCGGGGCGACGGTCGAGGGGGGCCCGAAGTCGTAGGTGGTAGGGGGCTGGGTGGCGGTGGTCGACGGGATGGTCTGACCGCTCGCCGGGGAGGTCCCGACCAGGGCGGCGGTCCAGAGCCCCAGGGCGACGAGCGCCACCGGGAGCGTGGCGCGCCGGCGGTCGGACATGACCCCATCCTGCCGGGTCCGGCCCCCTGGGGGCGAGCTCGGCACCCGCCCCGCCCTCACCGGCGCCCGTAGAAGACCCGCTCCACCACCGCCCGGGCCCGCCGGGTGACCCGCCGGTACCGCTCCCGCAGCTCGGTGGGGGTGGTGTCCAGCGACCGGGCCAGGCGGGCCAGGTCCTCGGGCCCCTGGGGCAGGGCGTCGCCTCCCGCCCCCTGGACCAGGTAGAGCCGGTTCCGGGTGCGCTCGCAGAAGCGGTAGGCCTCGGTCAGCACCTCGAGGTCGTCGGTGTCGAGGGCGCCGGCGGCGTGCAGGCGGGTGAGCGCGGCCATGGTCCCCGTCGCCGCCACGCCGTGCTGGAGCTGGAGGAGCTGGGCGCAGAACTCGACGTCGGAGAGCGATCCGCGGCCCAGCTTGAGGTGGAACTGGGGATCCTCGCCCGCCGGCAGCCGCTCCCGCTCGATCCGGGCCTTCATACGGCGGATCTCCCGCACGCCGTCGGCGCCGAGGGGCTCTCCCCAAACGAAGGGCGCCACCGCCTCGAGGAACCGCTGCCCCAGCTCGGGGTCGCCGGCCACGGGCCGGGCCCGCAGCATGGCCTGGCGCTCCCACACCTGGGCCCACCGCTCGAAGTAGCTGGCGAACCCGTCCAGGCTGCGCGCCAGCGGACCCTGTCGGCCCTCGGGTCGGAGGCCGGGATCGAGGGTGAAGATCCGGGTCGGGCGGGACTCTCCCCCCACGAAGCCGAGCAGGGCGGTGGCCACGCGCTCGGCCTCGGTGAAGTCCGCCGCTGAGCTGCCCTCGTACACGAAGACCACGTCGAGGTCGCTGGCGTAGGAGAGCTCGGCACCGCCGAACCGGCCCATGGCCACCACCGCCAGCGGCAGGGTCAGGCCCACCGCTTCGGCGGCGGCCTCCACGGTTGCCTCGGCCAGGGTGGTGAGGGCGCCGGCCACGTCCTCCACGGTGGCCCCCTCGACCACGTCGGCCACCGCGATGCGCACCAGCTCGCGCTCCGCCAGGCGCTTGAGGGCCCGGTGCCGGGCCCCCGGCTCCCGCCAGTTGAGGGCGGCCGCGGCCTCCCCGGCCAGCGCACCAGGGGCCCGGGGAGCGAGCCCGGGGCCGTCGGCCAGGGTGGGGATGAGGTCGGGGTTGTGCCCGAGCAGCTCGCCGAGGAGCCGGCTGGTGCCCAGCAGGCAGCACAGCCGCCGGGCCACCTCGGGCGACTCGCGGAACGCCCGGGTCAGCTCCCGGCGGGCGCCCGCTGCCAGGGTGCGCAGCCCCAGCAGGCCCCGGTCGGGGTCGGGGCTGTCGGCCAGCCAGCCGAAGAGCAGGGGCAGGAGCTGGCGCATGAGCCGCGACGACCGGGTCAGGCCGCGGGTCAGCTCCTCCACCGCCTGGCGGGTCCGCGCCGCGTCGGTGAATCCGAACGCCGCCAGCCTGGTCTCGGTCGCCTCCGGCCCGAGGGTGCCGGGCCCGCCCGCGAACGCCTCCAGCAGGGGGCGGAAGTACAGCCGCTCGTGGATCGACCGTACCGTGCTGCGGCACCTGGCCAGCTCGGCGTCGAACGCGACCAGGGCGGTGGCCTCGGGCCGGTCCCGGAAGCCCAGTACCCGGGCCAGGCGCTCCCGGTCGGCTGGGCCCTCGGGGACGACGTGCTCAGCCAGCTCGTCCACCAGCTGCACCCGGTGCTCCACCGTGCGCAGGAGCCGGTAGCAGCGGTCGAGGGAGCCGGCGTCGTCGGGGCCGACGTAGCCGGCCTCGGCCAGCTCGGCCAGGGTGCGAAGGGTGTTCGGCGAGCGAAGCGCCGGGTCGTGGCGCCCGTGGACGAGCTGGAGCAGCTGCACCGAGAACTCGATGTCGCGGATCCCGCCCGCGCCCCGCTTCAGCTCCCGTCCGGCCACACCCCGCCCGGCCACATCGGCCTCGGCGCGAGCCTTCATGGCCCGCAGCGACCGCAGGTCGTCGGCGCTGAGCGAGCGGTCCCACAGGTGGGCGGCGGCGGCGGCAGCGAAGTCCCGGGCCAGCTCGGGGGGTCCGGTGACGGGTCGGGCCTTCAGCAGCGCCTGGAACTCCCAGGGCCGGGCCCAGCGCTCCCAGTAGGCGCGGTACGACTCGACGGTGCGCACCAGGGGACCGTCCCGTCCCTCGGGGCGCAGGTTGGCGTCGACGCGGAAGCACCTGCGGGCCGTGCCCATGACCCTGCGGGCGGCGGCCTCGGCCGACGTCGGTGTGGCGCCGTCGCCGGTGACGAACATGATGTCGATGTCGCTGGCGTAGTTGAGCTCGGTCCCCCCGAGCTTGCCCATGCCCACCACCACCAGGTCGTCGGCGCCAGCCAGCCGGCAGGCGGCGTCCAGCACGTCGGTCGCCAGGTGGGCCAGGGCGGCGCCGGTGGCGGGGAGGTCGTCGAGACCGAGTAGGTCCCGGACGGCGATGCGCAGGTACTCCCGGGACTTCCACGCTCCCAGCGCTGCCGGGTCGAGCCCGTCGCCGCCGGGCATCGGCGACCGGGTGTCGAGGGCGGAGAGAACGGCCAGGGCCTCGAGGTCGGTCTGGAGCAGGCGGGCCAGCGCCCGGCTGGCGGCGAAGGTGGCCACGAGCGCCCCCCCCAGGGCGGGGTCCTCCTCCAGCCGCTCGGTGACCCCCGGATGGACGCTCTCCAGGCGGGCCAGGGCGACCCGGACCGCGGCCGGCGCGGCCGAGCGCTCGATGGAGACGGCGAGGGAGCCCTGGCCCCCCACTTCGATCCGGGTCATGGCACCAAGTGTGGCGGTACCATCACGGCGACGTGAACCTGCTCCGTGTCGCCCTGTGCCAGGTCAACACCGTGGTCGGCGACCTCGAAGGCAACGTGACCCGGATCCTCGACTGCCTGGGCACCGCCGAGGAGGCGGAGTGCGACCTGGCCGTGCTGCCCGAGCTGGCCGTGACTGGCTACCCCCCCGAGGACCTGCTCCTCAAGCCCGGCTTCGTGGCCGACAACCACCGGGCCCTCGACGCCGTGGCCTCCCGCAGCGGCCGTTGCGCGGCGGTGGTGGGGTACGTCGAAGCGGGCCTGGACCTCCACAACGCGGCGGCGGTGTGCGCTGGTGGGGCGGTGCGGGGGAGGTACCGCAAGCGCCGGCTGCCCAACTACGCCGTGTTCGACGAGCAGCGCTACTTCACCCCCGGTCGGGAGGACCTGTCGCTGTTCCTGGTCGGGGGGGTGCGGGTTGGCTTGTCGATCTGCGAGGACGCCTGGGATCCGCTCGGGCCGGTCGCCGAGGCGGCGGCAGGAGGGGCGGAGCTGGTGGTGAACCTCAACGCCTCCCCCTACGCCGCGGGGCGGCTGGCGGAGCGGGAGCGGATGCTGGCGGTGCGGGCGGCCGACGCCTCCTGTGTGGTCGTCTACGTGAACCAGGTGGGCGGTCAGGACGAGCTGGTCTTCGACGGTGCCTCGATGGTGATGGGGCCCGACGGCACGCTGCTGGCCCGGGCCCCCCAGTTCGCCGAGGACGTGATGGTGGTCGACGTGGGGGTCCAGCCCGCGTTCCGCAAGCGCCTCCTCGACCCACGGGGGGGCGCCGGGGCCGAGCCGCTTCCCGTGGTCGTCGTCACCGCCGAGGCGCCCGTCCGCGCTCCGGGCGAGCGCGTGGCGGCCACGGTGGCGCCCGCCCTCGATCCGGTGGCGGAGGTCTACCAGGCCCTGGTGCTGGGGACCCGGGACTACGTGGTCAAGAACGGCTTCACCGAAGTGGTCGTCGGCATGTCGGGAGGGGTCGACTCCTCGCTGGTCACCGTGGTGGCCAGCGATGCCCTGGGCCCTCACCGGGTGCACGGCGTGTCGATGCCGTCCCGGTTCTCCAGCGCCGGCTCGGTGGATGACGCCCGTCTCCTGGCCGAGCGGCTGGGCGTCGACTTCCGGTCGGTGCCGATCGAGCCCGCTCACGGCGCCCTCCTCGAGATGCTGCGGCCGCACCTGGGGGACCGCCCCCCCACCCTCACCGAGGAGAACGTCCAGAGCCGGATCCGGGGCGTGCTCCTCATGGCCCTGTCCAACGAGCACGGCTGGCTGGTGCTGGCCACGGGGAACAAGAGCGAGGCGGCGGTGGGCTTCTCCACCCTCTACGGCGACACGGCCGGGGGGTTCGCGGTGATCAAGGACGTGCCCAAGACGATGGTGTACGCCCTGTGCCGGGAACGCAACCGCCGAGCCGGGCGGGACCTGATCCCCGAGACGGTGCTTACCAAGCCACCGTCGGCGGAGCTGCGGCCCCACCAGCGCGACGACGAGTCCCTGCCCGCCTACGAGGTGCTCGACCCCATCCTCGCCGCCTACGTGGAGGACGATCGGACCAGCGCCGAGCTGATCGCGGAGGGCTTCGACGCCGAGCTGGTGGCCCGCGTGGTGAGCCTGGTGGACCGGGCCGAGTACAAGCGCCGCCAGACCCCCCCCGGTGTGCGGGTGACGGCCAAGGCGTTCGGCAAGGACCGGCGCCTTCCGATCACCAACCGCTACCGGGGGTAGCCTCGCCGGCCGATGCCGCTCGGACCGGAGGAGCCCGTCGGAGGCGCGGACGCCGCCCCCGCCCTCACCCTGGCGGCCTCGGTTCGCCTGGCTCGGCGGTACGCCGAGGTGGAGCGCGTCCTCTTCGAGGTCCTGGGCGGGTGGGTCGCCACCGTGGTCGAGCCCGACGTCAAGCTCCACCTCGCCACCCACGGCCCTCACCACGCCTGGCACGCCGAGCTGTGGCAGCGGGTGCACGATGGCAGCGACCCCCCCGACCCCCCTGGCGGGGGCGCCGCCCTGGCGGAGGCGCTGGCCGGACCTGTCGGCCCCGGCCACACCCTCGGGCGGCTGGTCGCCGCATACCGGGTGGTGGTGCCCCGGATGGTCGGGGCCTACGCCGAGCACCTGCGCCGGACGTCGCCGGTGAGCGACGGCCCCGTCGTCCGGGCCCTCCGGCTCACCCTTCGCGACGAGCTCGACGAGTGGGCCGGCGGCGAGTGGCTGGTCCAGGCCCTCGTGCGGGACGGCGACGACGCAGACGCCGCCGCGGCCCGCCAGGCCCACCTCGAGCGCTTGGTGGTCGAGACGGGGCTCCTCCCCGGAGCTCCGCCGGCGACCACGTCCACGGAGATCGGTGGCTGACCTCGGTCGCCTGCGGGACGGCTAGTCTTGACCCGATCGGTATCGTGGTCGTGGAAGCGCCGCCATCGGCGTCGTCGGCGTGCGGTACTCGTGCCTCACCCAGGACCCAGACTCCGAGATGGAGAAGGAGACCTTGGCCAAGGAGCGTGTCGAGCGAGACGAGGAAGACCTCGTCCGGTTGTACCTCACCGACATCGGGCAGTACCCGCTGCTCACCAAGGACGACGAGGTGCACCTGGCCCAATCCATCGAGGCTGGCAACGAGGCCAGGTCGGCCCTGGCCCGCACCAGGGACGCCAGCCCGGCCAAGAAGCGGGAGCTCCGCCGGGTCGCCCGCTCCGGCGAGCGGGCCGAGCGGACCTTCGTGCAGTCGAACCTGCGGTTGGTCGTCTCGATCGCCAAGAAGTACCAGGCGTCGGGGCTGCCCCTGCTCGACCTCATCCAGGAGGGCAACCTCGGCCTCATGCACGCGGTGGAGAAGTTCGACTGGCGCAAGGGCTTCAAGTTCTCCACCTACGCCACCTGGTGGATCCGCCAGGCCATCACCCGGGGCATCGCCAACACCGGCCGCACCATCCGCCTCCCTGTCCACGCCGGCGACACGCTGGCCCGACTGCAGAAGGCCCGGTCCCGACTGGAGCTCAAGCTGGGTCGGGCGGCGACCCTGGGTGAGCTCTCGGCCGAGGTGGAGATGCCCGAGGAGAAGGTGACCGAGGCCCTGCGCTTCGCCGCCGAGCCCCTCTCCCTGTCGGAGCCACTGCGGGAGGACGGGGACGCCGAGCTGGGCGACGTGGTGGAGGACCGCGCCGCCGAGTCTCCCTTCGAGGTGGCCGCCACCGCCCTGCTGCCCGAGGAGATCGCCCGCCTGCTGGCCCCCCTCGACGAGCGGGAGCGCGAGATCCTCAAGCTCCGCTTCGGGCTGGACCGGGGTGAGCCCCGCACCCTCGAGGAGGTCGGCGAGCACTTCAACCTGACCCGGGAGCGCATACGCCAGATCGAGGCCCGGGCCATGTCGAAGCTGCGGCACCCCTCGAGCGACACCGGCGCACGCGACCTGCTGGCTGTCTGAGCGGGGCCCGGCGGGCCCACCCCGCCCCGCGCGCCTGGCCCGCCCCCGCCCCGCCCCCCAGGGGCTTTCCGGTCACGGGACGTCGGTCAGCGACGCTGGGTGACCGGAGAGCGCCGGGCGGGGGCTGGGTGACCGGGGAGCGCCGGGCGGACCGGGCTTTCCGGTCACGAGACGTCGGTCAGCGACGCTGGGTGACCAGGAGAGCGCCGGGCGGGGGAGCGCCGGGCGGACCGGGCTTTCCGGTCACGAGACGTCGGTCAGCGACGCTGGGTGACCAGGAGAGCGC